>NZ_JBTRXV010000045.1:0-30883 GCF_054608695.1 Thiomonas sp. | reverse complement strand
GCGCCAACTGGCTCTGGATCTTGGCTTCATCCCAGTGGTGCCGCCACTGAAGACGCGCATTGAGCCATGGGATTACGACCGAGAGATGTACAAGCGCCGCAACGAAATCGAGCGCCTGTTCCGGCGCATCTTTTCTCGGTTCGAAAAACTTGACGCGATGTTCCTCGGCTTCCTCAGCTTCGTGCTGGTGGTCGATGGACTTCGCAGTTTGTGTTAACAGGCCCTAGATTGAATCCGTTGCCATTGCATTCTTGGGAGTGACGCCATGCAAACCTACACTGCCAACGAAGCCAAGACGCATTTTGGCGAATTCCTCGACCGCGCCCAGCGCGAGCCCGTGCGGGTGATGCGCCACGACCGGGTTGTCGGGGTGATGGTGAGCGCGGAAGATTACGAGGCCATGCGCACGTTCTACGCCGACCGGCTGTTGAAGACGATGGACGCCAGCGCCGCTGCCGCAGAACGCGCTGGACTGACCCCGGAAAAGTTGGCTGCCTTGCTGCACGATGCCGGCTGAGACAGCCATGGGCCGTTGCGGTCCTGTGGTCGTGATCGACACCAATGTCTGGATCAGCGGTGTGCTCACCCGAACTGGCGCACCGGCGCAACTGACCAGGCTGGTGGTCAAAGACGGCCTGCCCGTGTTCACCCATGAGACCTTTGTCGAACTCAAGCAGCGCCTGTGGCTGCCCAAGTTTGACCGCTATGTGTCCATGGAGACCCGCAAGCAGCTGTTGCATGACATCGATGCTGTCGCCCTCTGGGTGGAGGTTCCGCAGCAGATTGCGGAGCAAGCGTTTTGCCGCGATGCAAAGAATGACCCATTCATCCACGCCGCCTTGGCCGCAGGTGCTGACTACCTGGTGACGGGCGACAAGGATTTACTGGTGTTGTCGGAGAGTCTGGTGGCATCGGGAGTGCGGGTTGTGTCGCCTGCAGCAGCACATAGCGCCTACACGGATCTGCGGAAAATAAAAAGGACCCAGGCATTTCTGCGCTAAGTCCTTGAAATGATTGGTGGCCAGGGACGGAATCGAACCGCCGACACGCGGATTTTCAATCCGCTGCTCTACCGACTGAGCTACCTGGCCGAAAACTGGACGCGAGCGCTGGGCGCTGCGAGTTGGCTTGAATCTACATGCTGTTTGCAAAGCCGCCGCAAACAAAGCCTGTGATCATAGCAAATCAAGGTTCGGTCGCTGCCGCGATCACTCCGACTGGCCATCGTCAGCGGGTGGGGAGTGACTGGTGCCTTGGTTCTTGCGCCCGGTGCGCCCCCAGTCGACACCCAGTTGTTTGAGCTTGCGATAGAGATGAGTGCGCTCGAGACCGGTCTTGTCGGCGACGCGGGTCATGCTGCCGCCCTCACGGGCGAGGTGGAATTCGAAATAGGCCCGCTCGAAGTCGTCACGCGCCTCGCGCAGCGGTCGGTCGAGGGTGAACGATTGTTCGGCGATGAGCGTGAGCGGCGGCGGCTCGGGCAGGCTCGGCGCCGGCGCGGTCAAGACCACATCTTGATGGGCTTTCGGTGCTGGCTTGCTCAGGCCTTGTTCGACGGCGCGCAGCAGTTTTTGCAGGGCGATGGGCTTTTCGAGAAAGGCCATGGCGCCGATGCGGGTGGCTTCCACGGCGTTGTCGATGGTGCCGTGCCCCGACATCATGATGACGGGCATGGTGAGTTGCCCGGCGCTGGCCCATTCCTTGAGCAGGGTCACGCCATCGGTGTCGGGCATCCAGATGTCGAGCAGCACCAGATCGGGCTGGTGTCGCAGGCGCACCTCGCGAGCCTGCTGGGCGTTCTCGGCGGCCTCGACCGCGTGGCCTTCGTCACTCAAAATCTCGGACAACAAATCGCGAATGCCGATTTCGTCGTCCACCACCAAGATGCTTGCCATACGCTGAGGGTTCCGGGGTTTGCCGTCATGCAGCGCTTGCGGGCGCGGGGCATGTCACAGCGGGAAATATAAGAGATACACGCGCACCATGCGCATGGGTTGACGTGGGCAGATTCTGCACCTCGACCCGTGCATGGTGCTCCTCGGCGATTTTCTTCACCACCGCCAGGCCGAGTCCGGTTCCGCGCGCCTTGGTGGTGACATAGGGTTCGAAGGCGCGGGCGATGATTTTTTCGCTAAACCCCGGGCCGCTGTCGGCCACGGAAAGCCTCACCCGCTGGGCTCCACTATTGGCGGAACGGAAGGTCTCGGTGCGAATGCAGACCTCACGATGTGCTTGCCCAGCGACGGCATCGAGTGCATTTTGCAGCAAGTTGTGGATGACCTGACGCAACTGGGTGGCATCACCCTCGATGCAAGGCAGCCCGGGTGCCAATTCGGCCCGCACCAGGGGGGCTTCCTCGCCGTCGCGCGCAATCATGCCGCTGTAGAGGTTGAGTACATCGCCCACGAGGGCGTTGAGGTCCATCGGGGCGAGTTCGGTGGCCGGTGTGCGGGCGTAGTCGCGGAATTCGTCGACCATGCGGCGCATGGCCGTGACCTGGTTGACGATGGTGTTGGTGGCGCGGCCGAGCATGTCGCGGTCGGCACCGGCGAGTTTGCTTTCCAGCTTCATCTGCAAACGCTCCGCCGAGAGCTGGATGGGCGTGAGCGGATTCTTGATTTCATGGGCCAGGCGTCGTGCCACCTCGCCCCAGGCGAGCGAGCGCTGCGCCGAAATGAGTTCGCTGATGTCGTCGAACACCACCACGGCGGCTGCCTGCCCGGGCAGGGCCAGACGCGCACCGCGCACCAGCAGCGTGAGCGCGGTCTCGCTGCCTTGCGGGGTGTAGTCGATCTGCTTGAGCCAGTGGTCGGCGCCGCCGCTGCCGGCAAGCTCCTGGAAGGCCGCATCGATGGCGGCGGCGAAGGGCTTGAGACTCTCCACGCTGTCGATGGCCTGGCCGATGGAACCTTGCAGCGGCAAGCGCAGCACGCGCGTGGCGCTGGGATTGGCCAGGGTCAGGCGCATGCCGTCACCCAGCACTAGCACGCCGGCCGAGAGGTTGTCGAGCACGCTTTGCAAATAGGCACGCGAGGCCTCGAGGGCATGCCGGCTGGTTTCGGCTTGTTGCCGGGCCTCGGACAATTGCGCGGTCATGTCGTTGAACGAGCGCGTGAGGGTGCCAAGTTCGTCGGCCGACTGCAGCTCGGGACGCGGCCGCAGGTCGCCGCCGGCCACGGCCTTCATGCCGTCGGCCAACAACAGCAACGGGCGCGCCAACTGGTTGCCCAGCAACACGGCCATCAGCACCGCGGCGAACACGGCGAGAAACAAGGTGAGGGTCAGGGTTGAGATGTACATGCGGCGCAGGCCTTCACGCCCGAGCGCACGCTCCTGATATTCGGCGTAAGCGCGCTGCACCTCGAGCGCGCTGCGGGAGATGGCCGACGGCACGTTCTGCACCAGCATGAGGTAGCGCTGGTGCCCCGGCAGCAACAGGCTGCGCGCAGGCAGCGGTACGACCACGCGCAGCTTGAGATTCTGGTTCTCGCCGGCGATACCGTCGTCGCCGCCCTCGACACTGGCCAGTTGGCCCATGAGGCGTAACTGGCGCATGGATTCATTGCCCGGCAAATCGGGCACCAGGGCGAATGGATTGCCGCCTGCCGTGGCCAGGACGTTGCCATTGCTGTCGAACACCGTGGCCTGCTCGACGCCGAGTTGCTGCAACAGTTGCTCCAGCTCCACGGGCGCGACGGCGCCATGGGCATCGATGATCTGGCTGGCGACATTGCGCCCCTTGGCCTGCAGGTCGGCCAGCATGACGTCGAGCGTGGTGCGGCCGAGGTTGAGGCCCGAGTCGAGCGCACGCTCGACCTTGACGTCGAACCAGGTCTCGATGCTGCGCGCGACGAACTGGTAGGAGACGACATAAATCACCGCCCCCGGCAGCACGCCCACGAGCACGAACACCGTGGCCAGCTTGAACAGCAGGCGGCTGCCGAAACGCCGCTGGCGCAGCCGCCACAACAGGCGCGAAGCGAGGCCGACGATGAGCAGCAACAGCAGCCCCGCCACGGCGATGTTGATCCAGTACAGCACGCCAAAATAGGGGTTGATGGCCTGCGTGTTCTTGGTGGACACCGCCAGCAGGAACACCAGGAACACCACCAGCGGCAGGCCCGAGGCCAGCGCCGCCCAAGCGGCTACCCGGGTGATGCGGTTGACTGTGGCGGTTTCCATGTGAAGTTGGCGCGGGGAAAATCGGCTTGCAGCTGCCAGTCGGCCTGGGAGCTGACGTTGATCTGAAATGGGCGCGGCAACTGCGACAAATCGAGCTCGAAACTGGCGTACACGCTATAGCTCTGGCCGACCACGAGGTCTTTGGCGTCGGCCACTTTCAGATGCAGCGCATGCTGCACCTGGCTGAGCGCCTCGTCGAGGCTGTTGTAGTTCTTTTGCAGCGCGCCGGTGGACACGCGGTACTTCTCCAGCAGCGGCTGATAGGCCAGGCGGGTGAGGACTTGGGCGCTGCCGATTTTCTCGTCGAACCACCACCAGCGCCCGCGCACCACCTCGATGCGGGTGAGGAAATAGAGCGGAATGCCGCGGTGCAGCGCATCTTCCAGCGCACGCGGCAGAGCAAATACCACGGTGGCGCTGGCGTAAAGACCATCCGCCTCCTGATCCAGGCTCAGTGGCTGGGCGTCGACCGTGGCCGCTCGGGCATGGTCGGCCCAGATGCCAGCGGTCAAGGCGAGCCCGAAGGCGATGAGTCCGCGGCGGCGAATGGGGTCAGGTGCCTGCGGTCGGCTCATGCGAGGGGGTGGTTTCAGTGTTCGGTGCGCTTGGCAAACAGGGCGTAGTAAAAGCCATCGCGTTCAGGCGAGCGACTCGGGAGGATTTGCCCTGGCGCGGCCCATGCTAGCGCATCGTCATGCCGCCGCAGGAAGGCCGCAGCTTGCTCGCTGCCCTCTTCAGGAAACACCGAACATGTGGCGTAAAGCAGCTGCCCGCCAGGGGCCAAAAGAGGCCAAAGCGCTTCCAGCAAAGCCGCTTGCTGCACGGCCAGCGCGGGGATGTCGGCATCCTGGCGCAGCCAGCGGATGTCGGGGTGGCGGCGCACGATGCCGGAGGCGCTGCAGGGTGCATCGAGCAGGATGCGGTCGAACGCGCGGCCATCCCACCATGACGCCGTCTGTGCGGCGTTGGCGGCGACGACCTGCGCCTGCGGCAGGCGCAGGCGCGCGAGCGTGGCACCGATGCGCTCGGCGCGTGTGGCGTCGTGGTCCAGCGCCAGCACCTCGCAATCGGCGCGCTCCAGGATATGCGCCGTCTTCCCGCCCGGAGCGGCGCAGGCGTCGAGCACACGCATGCCATCCCGGGCATCCAGCAGGCCGGCGGCGAACTGGGCGGACGCATCTTGCACGCTCACGGCGCCAGCGTCGAACAGCGGCAAGTCCTGCACCGGCACGGGCCTGTGCAGGATCAGCGCCTGTTCCAGTCCTGGAGTTGCGGGCGCGGCGGCATCCATGCCCTGCGCCCGCAGCAAGGCGAGGTAGGCGCCGCGGTCGCCCCAGCGGGCATTCACGCGCAGGGTCATGGCCGGGCGCTGGGCGGCAAGGTCCAGCAAATTCGCCCAATCCTGCGGGTACGCCGCGCGCATGCGCTGCACCCACCAATCCGGATGGTTGTAGCGCGCGGGGTCTCCTTGCATCACTGCTTGCAGCAGGTTTTCGCGCTCGGTTTGCAAGCGGCGCAGCAAGGCATTGACCAGGCCACGCGCATGCCGGGTCTTGGGCCTCAAGGCACAAGCCTGCACCGCCTGGTTGATCAAGGTGTGATCGGGATAGAGAGGCGGAGCGCCGAGGGAGTCCTCCTGCGGATTTCCGAGGACACTATCGAGAATGCGAGGGGCCGCTCCCGCGTTTTCTTGACCCCCTCGGGCAACGTCCGTTTGCGGACTGCTGGGGGCGCTCTCAAGGAAACGATGGGCCGCTCCCGAGTTTCCTTGACCCCCTCGGGGGGAGTCCGCTTGCGGACTGCGGGGGGCGCTCTCAAGGAAACGATGGGCCGCTCCCGAGTTTCCTTGACCCCCTCGGGGGGAGTCCGCTTGCGGACTGCGGGGGGCGCTTAACAATGCGATGGCGACCAGTAGCAACTGTTCGAGTTCGGGTGGCTTGATGCGCCTGGGGTGCAGCGCAGCGAGCAAGGCCTGCGCCCGGCCGAGGCCACGCAAAACCTCGAAGCTGAGGGCCTGCGCCGCGCCGCGTTCGGCCGCGCTCCAGTGCCCAGTCTTGGCGAGCTGGGGCAGCGCCGAAGCGAGGGATTGCCCCGTCAGGACGCAGCCGAGCAAATCGGCGGCAGCTCGAAGGTCGAGGTGCAAGAGACGCCGCGCGGCCGTCGGCGAGCGAGCGTCAGGCCGGATGGCGGCGGTGGTTTCGATGGCGATGTTCACGCGGCGCGATGATGCAGCGCCGCACGCATGGCGTCAACCACGAGGGATGCGCGATGGCGCCATCAAGGACAAATATAGGCGTAACCCTCGCGGTATTGCAGATTGGCCGCTTCGGACACGCCGGAGGGGACGATGGCGGCGTCGAGCAACACGCGGTCTTTGGCAATCTTGCGATTGGTCAGGGTGTTGTTGCAAACCCGAAACGACACCCCTTGCGAGGCCAGGCCGCCGACCAGCCCGGCGAACTCGGCACCTTTTCCGTCGACCGCGCCGTTGAGCATGAAGTCGATGCCGGCGCCGTTACCCACAACCACGATCTTGGCCGTGGGCTCGGCGGAGAGGTGATTGCGCACATTGCCCAGGCAGCGCGAGGCTTGCGCGTCACCCTGGGTGATGTGATAGACCACCTTGACCGGGCCATCCGCGTCGGCACGGCCGGCGGCCCGGGCGCTGCTGGAGAACGCCGCAGCACCTGCAGCGGCCGATGCCAGCAGCACTTTGCGACGGATGGGGGTGGGCGTGGATGTCATGGCAAGTCTCCTCGATTCAGCAGTAGGGGGATGTGTTCTTGGACGGTTGCTGGGCAGGCGGAGTGGGACATGCCGGCACCCGACAAAGCGATGGCAAAAAGCCGCGGGCCAATGCCTGCGGCGATGATGCAAGCGTTTGCCATGAAACACAACCAGGTGTAACGCTCACCGAGCGGAAATTCGGGCTGGCCTTGCGACGGCAGATGTTGATCACCACCGTTCGGTTGCCTGGGATTTGATGGCAGCCAAGGAATGGTCGAGCGACCACGATTGCGTCTTGTCCAATTTTTTGGCGCGGCGCCAGGAAGCGCGATGGAGCGCGGACGAAAAGCTGCCGAATCAGGGCTTGATGTAGTACCAGCCCTCGGACTGCAGCTTGACCAGTTCGTACACCCCGGCCGGCACGAGGGTGGCTTCGAGCACCAGCCGCTCCTTGGGAATCTTGAGGAAGGTCATGGTGTTGTTGCAGGCCTTGAACTGCACGCCCTGGTTGGCCAGATCGCCGATCAGCCCCTCGAACAGCGCGCCTTGCGGGGTCTTGGTGCCGCTCAGCAGGAAGTGGATGGCCTTGCCGTAGCCCACGACGATGAAGCGCATCTTGGGATCGAGCTGCAGCACGTTCTGGATGTTGATCAGGCCTTCGTAGGCCTGCTCCAGGCCGTCGCTCATCTGCATGGCCACTTTCCACGGCTCGCTGGAAATAGCCTGGGCCGTCACCGGCCCTTGGCTTTGGGCCTGGGCCAGCCCTGCGGCGCCAAGGCTGGCGAGACCGGCGCCGAGAAATTTGAGGCGATCACGAGGGTTCATGCTTGATTCTCCAAAGGCAGCAAGGTGCGGCTCGGCCGCCGGGTGGGCCCGGCTTGGGTTGGTGACTGGGACTGGTTTGGGGAGAGCGCCGGCAGCTCAGGGCGGTAGCGGGCGCAAGCTGATGCGATGCAAGCTCCAGCGACGGCGCCGCGCCAAGGCGCGGTAAGGCCAGTAGCCCACCAAGGTGGCGAACATCAGGGCCAGGGCATTGAACAACACGGCGCCCAGGAACAGACCGAGCACTTGGCCCGGGCCGAGTTCCCGCCAATAAAGCCCCACGGCGATGGCGGCGTTGACCACGCCGACGCCCATGCCAATGGCCGCGGTGATGCGCAGCAGAGTGGGCAGGGTGATGATGCCGGTGAGATGCTGACGTGTCATGGAGGCTTGTGCAGGTGCAGCGGCTCAGTTGCGTCAGGTGCGAATTTCACCGTCGCCCAGCACCATCCATTTCTGGCTGGTGAGGCCTTCCAGCCCGACGGGGCCACGCGCGTGAAACTTGTCGGTGGAAATGCCGATCTCGGCGCCCAGGCCGAATTCGAAGCCGTCGGAAAAACGGGTGGAGGCGTTGATCATCACCGTGGCGGAATCGACCTCGCGCACAAAGCGCATGGCGTGCGCGTGGTTCGCGGTGAGGATGGTGTCGGTGTGCTGCGAGCCGTAGCGGTTGATATGGGCAATGGCCGCGTCCACGTCCGGCACCAGCTTGATGGAGATGATGGGTGCGAGGTACTCGGTGCCCCAGTCGGCCTCGGTGGCGTCGCGCAGCAGCGGCGCGGCGCCGGGCACGGCCTGCAGCAAGGCGCGGCTGTCGGCGCAGCAGCGCATTTCCACGCCTTTTTGCGCGAACACGGCACCGATGCGGGGCAGGAAATGGGCCGCTGCATCGCGCGCCACCAGCAGTGATTCGGCGGCGTTGCAAGGGCTGTAGCGCTGTGTCTTGGCGTTGTCAGTGACGCGCACGGCCATGTCGAGATCGACCTCGGCGTCCACATACACATGGCAATTGCCGTCCAGGTGTTTGATCACCGGCACGCGGGCTTCGGCACTGATGCGCTCGATCAGCCCCTTGCCACCGCGCGGAATGATGACGTCCACATACTGCGGCATGGTGATGAGCGCGCCCACGGCGGCGCGGTCGGTGGTGGGCACGAGCTGCACGGCATCGGCAGGAAGGTCGGCCTCCACCAGCGCCAACGCCACCAGGGCGGCCAGCGCGCGATTGCTGTGAATGGCCTCGGAGCCGCCGCGCAGGATGACAGCGTTGCCCGACTTGATGGCCAGCGAGGCGGCCTCGATGGTGACGTTCGGGCGGCTCTCGTAAATCATGCCGAACACGCCGAGCGGCACGCGCATGCGGCCGACGGTGATGCCGCTGGGGCGGCGGCGCAGATCGGTCATTTCGCCGATGGGGTCGGGCAGCGCGGCGACTTGCTCGCAACTCTCGGCCATTTGCGCGACGACCTTGTCGCTCAGCGTGAGCCGATCGACGAAGGCCGCTTCCAACCCGGCGGCGCGCGCGGCGCCCAGATCCAGCGCATTGGCATCGCGCAGTTCGGCGGCGTGCTCGTGAATCAAGCCGGCCAAGGCCAGCAAGGCGCTGTTCTTGGCCGCGGTGGAGGCGCGCGCCATGGCGCGCGAAGCGGTGCGCGCACGAACACCGATGTCGGTGACCAGGGCGTGAATGGAATCGTCGGCGACTTGCATGATGGTGCCTGGATGAGAACAGCTGGGGCCATGCCGCGCAGCCGCCACGTTCGCGGAAGGGTTCAGCATCCATTGTCGCAAACTGCGGGCTGGCATGCGCGGCGTCTATCGGAAAAATTGATGGCCGTGATGCAAACATTGCGTACGACATGGCGACCATGTCTCCCTAAGCTTGGGTGACTTGCCAGCCCAACCAGGCCTCGTTGCCCCCCACCGAAGGACAGCATTGCGAATGCCGTCATGCCAAGACATGCCGCACAACTTTCGTAACACCTCAGAACTGACTCTGCGCCTAAGCTATACCTATACCGGGTTTCCCCTGAAGTTCTGGAGCCGCCGTCCATGAAAACCAAGCTCGCCACCCGCCAGTTCCGGTTCAGCAGCCCAAGATCGGGGTTTTTCCTTGCCACCGCCTTCGCCCTGATGGGACCTGCTGTCGCCAGTTTTGCCGCCGCACCCAGCGCCACCGAGCCTGCCCTGCATGGCGCTGGCAGTGCAGTTCCTGCCATCTCCACCTGCATCGCTTGCCACGGCGCCAAGGGCGAGGGCAATACCGCTGCAGGCTATCCCCGGCTGGCCGGGCTGCCAGCGGTCTACATCGCCCAGCAATTGCACAGCTTTGCGCACGGCACGCGGGTCAACGGACTGATGAGCCCGATGGCCAAGGGTTTGAACGACGGCCAGATCACCGCGATTGCGCACTACTACAGCAGCCTGCTGCCACCCACGCTCGCCTACGGCCCCATGCCTGCTGCAGCCCAGGCTGAACTGGGTCAGCGCCTTGCCGAGCGCGGCGACTGGAGCGTGGGCATTGCTTCGTGCTTCCGCTGCCACGGGCCGGGCGGCGTGGGCGTTGCGCCCAACTTCCCGCCCCTCGTGGGCCAGCCTGCGGGCTATATCGAGGCCCAGATCAAGGCCTGGAAGGACGGCAGTCGGCATAACGACCCGCAAGGACTGATGCACACCATCGCCCTGCGCATAAGCGATGCGGATACCCAAGCGGTGGCCATCTGGCTGGCGGCGCAAAAGCCCATGGCCGTGAAGACGCATTGATGCCGCAAGCCCACTCTATTCCGCGGAGACTCGTCATGACACTCGCTTGCACCGCCCCGTCTGCAAGAAACCCGCTGCTCCGGCCTGCGCTGGCGTTTGGCCTGCTAGCCGCCACTCTCGCCGCCGGCACGACGGCTCTCGCCGCTGATGTTGCGGCCGTACCGAAATCGGCGATCAACGCTGCCGTGGGCACTGGCGCCACCTTTCAGCCGCCGCCTGAAAGCGCCATTCCGAACGACGACTTCGGCAAAGCGGTCAAGCTCGGCCGCGACATCTTTCTCGACACCCCCAAGTACGCCGGCAAGTACATCGGCAACACCCTGAGCTGCGTCAACTGCCACACCGACGCCGGGCGCATGGCTGGTTCGGCGCCGCTGTGGGCCGCCTACGTCAGCTACCCCGCCTACCGCAGCAAAAACAAGAAGGTCAACACCTTCGAGGAGCGCCTGCAGGGCTGTTTCCACTTCAGCGAGAACGGCACACCGCCTCCGCTGGGCAGCAAGACTCTGGTGGCGCTGCAGGCCTATTCCTACTGGCTGGCCAAGGGCCTGCCGACGGATGAGCCGGTTGCGGGACGCGGTTATCCCAAGCTCGCCGCAGCGCCTTTGCCGCCCGACTATGTGCGTGGCAAAGCCGTCTACCAGGCCCAGTGCGCCGTGTGCCACAACGCCAACGGCGAAGGCCGGTATGTCGATGGCCAGACCGTGTTTCCGCCCTTGTGGGGCGCCAAGTCGTTCAACTGGGGCGCGGGCATGGGCAGCATCAAGAACGCCGCGGCCTTCATCCACGCCAATATGCCCTACGGCCAGAGCTACAGCCTGACGCCCCAGGAGGCCTGGGACGTGGCCTATTACATGGACGCCCAAGAGCGCCCGCAAGACCCCCGCTGGCAGGGATCGGTCGCGGCCACCCGCGCCAAATTCCACGACAGCAAGTTCAGCCTCTACGGGCAGACCATCAACGGCAAGGTGCTGGGCGATATCGGCCCGCCAAAAAAGAACTAACACCTGCCCCAGGCCTGCGCAATGCGGGCTCATCAAAGGCCGGTTGGTGCCCGTCAAACATGCACGATCAGCCCAATCCAACGACACGGCGCAACCCAGATGCCAGAGAACAACACCTCAGGCTCTGGCGCAGCTTTGTCGCTATTTTTCCGCCGCGTTTTTGCTGCAACCCTGCCGCTTGTTCGCTGCAGCGACGCATTCCTATCCAAGTTTCTGGAGATTCCCCATGACAACTCGCCGCCAACTCTTCACCCAAGTCGGAACCGTGGCGCTCGGCGCTGCACTCACCAGCCACAACGTCGCCCAGGCCGCAATGGCCCCTGCTACCAATCTTGAGCCCGCAGGCTCCAGCCAGCTCAAGGCCCTGAGCGATGCGCTGGCGAAAGCTCCGCGCCGGCGTGACTTCAAGACCGTGCCCATGATCTTGACCGACTCCTCCGACTGGGACGCCGAGGCGCTCAAGCTGCTGCTGGACTACAAGGCTGGCCCCAAGCAGTTGTGGGACAACACCGATCTGGAAAGCCCCTGGCTGAACTTGATGCGCAATGCGATGAACGCGCAAATTTGGTCGTGGAAGCACCCGGATTTTCTTTCGGTTTCAGCCACCCATGGCTCGGCGCACCTCGCGCTCTATGACGACACCATTTGGGCCAAGTACGGCTTTCCCAAAATGCTCAAGGACAAGTTCAAGAGCAATGTGTTCATCACGCAGCCGAAGGCCGCGAGCGACAAGCCCAGCGACTACGAGGCGCCCGAAGGTGTGTTCTCCCCAGCCGACAACAGCGTGACGGTGCTGCAGCGTCGCGGCGCGGTGTTCCTCGCTTGCCACAACGAGATTTGGGAACTCACTGGCGGGCTGCACAAAAAAGGCATCAACCCCGACAAGCTCAGCCACCCGCAAATGGCAGCCGAGTTCACCAACCATCTCATCCCCGGCGCCGTGCTCACGCCGGGCGTGGTGGGCACGATTCCCGAACTGCAATTGGCCGGATATCAGTACATCAAGTGAGCCAACCCATCAGGAGGAGATTCCAATGAAACGCACCCTAGCCCCATCACGCCTAGCGCGCCCGCACTTACGGCAGCTTGCACTTTGTGCGGCCCTCAGCACCGTTTGTGCGGCAGCGAGCGCGCAGACAGTAACGAGCACCGACACGTCGACGCAATGGCCGATGTACGCGCTCAACCCCGGCCACAACGCCGTGGTGCCGTCGAACTTTCCGGCCATGGCATGGACTTGGCAGGTGCCCGGTGCGGCCGATGCGGCCAAGGCCAAGGTGCTCAACTCCACCATCATTCGCGATCTGGTGGGCTTCCCCATCGGCGTCGCGGTGGTGGACGGCATGGTCTATGCCACGAATGACAACGGCTACATCTACGCCGTCGATGCCCATAGCGGCAAGCTGGCGTGGAGTTTCAACGCCTACAACCAGCTCATGACCACGCCCATCGTGGCCGCCATCGACGGCCGCCCGCTGGTGTTCATCGGCGCCGGCAATTCGGTGTTTGCCTACAGCCACGCCAAGCAGTTCGGTGTGCCCGGCGCACAGGTGATCCGCGGCAATGGCGTGTCGGCGATCTACGCGCTCGACGCCAAAACCGGGGATGAAGTCTGGGTATACAAAACCAAGGGCGAGGACATGCCGACCCCGGCGCTGTATCAGGGCAAGCTGCTGTTCGGCAACGGCGACGGTCATGCCTACGCGCTGGATGCCGCCACCGGCAAGCTGGCCTGGCAGACGCCGATCCACTCCTTCGTCAGCATGTCCTCGGCCACGCTCGATCCGGCACGCGGCGTGCTGGTGATGGGCGGCACGCATCCGAGCAAGATCTACGGCCTGGATGCCGCCACCGGCAGGCTGCTGTGGTCGGTGGCGCCGCCGCTGGTGTTCTCCAGCAGCGCCGGCGACGGCACCTGGGCGATGGACGGCAAGGGCTTGGCCGTCGGCCAGATCGAAACCCGCACCAGCGCGCAGCAGGCCACGAAGGAGTCGGCGTCGGAAGAACTCGCCATCGATCTGAAGACCGGCAAGATCGTCTGGAGCACCGAGCTGGGCGCGGGCAAAACGCCGCCGCGCAACAAGGACGCCGTGCCCACCGCGGTCGACGGCGTGGCCTACACCGGCAGCCCGGTGACGCATACCGAGTACGCGGTCGATGCGCAAACCGGCAGGATTCTGTGGCAGCAGCCGCTGAAGGTGAGCATGAAAGCCGCTCCGGTGGTGGTGGGCAAGGTGCTGATCCAGGCCACCGCGTCCGGCGAAATCTTCACCCTCGACCGCGACAGCGGCGCGGTGCTCCACACCTACAACGCACACCAGGGCGGGTACGGCCCGCAGAACGGCGTGGTCGTCGGCGGCACCTATTTCAACGGCACCAATGCCGGCATGCTGCAGGCCATTCCGTTGTCGACCCTGGGGGTCACGGGCAAGCCCTGAACCAAGGGCCATCGCTGCCCTGTGGAGATTCACGGGTGACCAGGAACTGGAGCGACTGCGACAGCCCAGCGCGGTCGACGGGCATCCCGATCTGGCGCCTTCCCCCGCCGGATCTCAGCCGACCTCGACGATCTCCACGCTGCTCGTGATGGCCGCCGTTTTCGCCAGCATGGCGGTGGCCGAGCAGTATTTTTCATGCGAGAGGTGCACGGCCCGCTCCACCACCGACGGCGCCAGTCCTTTGCCACTGACGGTGAAATGCAAATGGATGCGGGTGAACACCTTGGGGTCGGAGGCGGCGCGCTCGGCCTGGAGCTTGACGCTGCAGCCACGCACGTCCTGCCGACCTTTTTTCAGGATGTAGACCACGTCATAAGCCGAGCAGCCGCCGGTACCGGCGAGCACGGTTTCCATGGGTCGCGGTGCGAGGTTGTGACCACCGGGGTCGCCGGCTTGTGCGGCCGGGGCGCCATCCATCGCCAGAATATGCCCGCTGCCGGTGGTGGCGATAAAGGCCATGCCGTCTTCGCCGGCCCATTGCACTGTGCATTCCATCGTTGTTCAAACTCCTGGGTTGTTGCGGCAGCCTGTGTTGTCGTTGTAGGCCACCCAATACATTGCACTGCACCAAACTGGCCGGTCTTCAGCACCGCGCAGGGGAAGCAACACCAGTGGCAGGCCAGCATTTAATCAAATGCTTCTCGGTAAGCCATTGATCTTATTCAATTTTATATATAAGTTGATGCTGATTTTCTAAAATACCAGACTGCGCAAGGGGTTTTGCAACGCAGCAGCAATTGTCTTACTATGTGTTTACGTTGATCGATTTGGGTCAACTCCCCTTGTCTCCTCCACCCTCCTCCTTAGGTGGATTCCAACCCAGGCTTATTGCCTGGGTTTTTTTTGCCCGTCGTTCGGGCAGAGCCTCAACCGCGTGACGCTGTGGCGGCCATTCCTACAATGACCGATTGCCCTCTTTTGCAGGCCGGCCGTGACCAAGAAGCATACCGATTATCTGCAGCGCATTCTCACCGCCCGGGTGTACGACGTGGCGCAGGAAACCGCGCTGGAACCCGCGCGCAATCTGAGCCGCCGGTTGCACAACAAAGTGCTGTTCAAACGCGAAGACCAGCAGCCGGTGTTCAGCTTCAAGCTGCGCGGCGCCTACAACAAAATGTCGGGCCTGAGCGAAGACGAGCGCAAGCGCGGCGTCATCTGCGCCTCGGCTGGCAACCATGCGCAAGGCGTGGCGCTGTCGGCGCACAAACTGGGCTGCCGCGCTGTCATCGTCATGCCCTCGACCACCCCCAAGGTGAAGATCGACGCGGTGCGTGCCTTCGGCGGCAGCAATGTGGACGTGGTGCTCGAAGGCGAGAGCTACAGCGACGCCTACGCCCATGCGCTCACGCTGCAGGCCGCGCAGGGGCTGGCCTTCGTGCACCCCTTCGACGACCCCGACGTGATCGCCGGCCAGGGCACCATCGCCATGGAAATCCTGCGCCAGCACCAGGGGCCCATCCATGCCGTGTTCTGCGCCATTGGCGGCGGCGGGCTGATTTCGGGAGTGGCCGCGTATATCAAAGCGGTGCGACCGGAGATCAAGATCATCGGCGTGCAGACCCCCGATTCGGACGCCATGCTGCAAAGCGTGAGGGCCGGCAAGCGCGTGGAGCTGAGCGAAGTGGGCTTGTTCGCCGATGGCACAGCGGTCAAGCGCGTGGGCGAGGAAACCTTCCGTCTGGTGCGCGACCTGGTGGACGACTTCGTTGTCGTCAGCACCGACGAGGTGTGCGCCGCGCTCAAGGACGTGTTCGAGGACACCCGCAGCGTGCTGGAACCGTCCGGCGCGATGTCGGTGGCGGCGCTGAAGCAGTACGCCGCTGCGCACAAGCTCAAGGGCGAAACCCTGGTGGCCATCACCTGCGGCGCCAATATGAACTTCGACCGCCTGCGCTTCGTCTCCGAGCGCGCCGAGGTGGGCGAGGCGCGCGAAGCCTTGTACGCCGTGACCATCCCCGAGCAGCCGGGCAGTTTTCGCCGCCTCTGCGGGCTGGTGGGTAGCCGCAATGTGACCGAATTCACCTATCGCATCAAAGGACCGGAAGCGGCGCATGTGTTCGTCGGCCTGGCCGTGAATGGCCGCGCCGACGCGCAGAAAATGACGCAGATTTTCGAGCGTGCCGGCTATGGCGCGCTCGATCTGAGCGACAACGAGTTGGCCAAGGTCCATCTGCGCCATCTGGTTGGCGGCCCCGCGCCGCGCACGGTGACCGGCGGCAACATGGCGGAACACGAGAGGCTGGTGCGTTTCGACTTCCCCGAGCGCCCGGGCGCGCTGCTGCGCTTCCTCGACAGCCTCTCACCCAACTGGAACATCAGCCTGTTTCACTACCGCAACCAAGGCGGCGACAGCGCCCAAATCCTGGTCGGCATCCAGGTGCCGCCGAGCGACAACCGGGCATTCAGCCATTTCCTGCAGCAACTCGGCTACCAGCACACCGAGGAAACCGACAACCCGGTGACGCAGCTGTTCTTGTCCTGACCGGTTGCGGCCCGCAGCGAGATCAGCCTGCGCGCGGCAACACCAGCTTGCGATGTCCCGATTCAAGGGGAAAGCCGTGCAGCGCGGCTTGCGCCAGTGGCGCGGCGACGGAAGCCAGACCGCGCTCGTAGCCGCCGATCGCGGCATGAGAGCTCCACACCAGCGCGCCGGTGGCGGTATCGCGAATGTCCAGGGTGAGGCTGCGGACATACCAGATGGGCGGCGGCATCCAGCCGCCGAACCCGTCGTCATCGTCGCCGCCGTCCTCGTCGTCGAAATCACCAACGTATCCAAAACCACCGGTGAAATACACGCCGCTGTTGGGCAGCATCATCGGCGCCGGCCACCCCAAGGGGCCGTAGGTGGCCGCGAGATCGGGCCGGATGCGGTAGTCGTAGCGGGCGGTGTAAGGCGCAGGCTGGTTGAGCAGGGGCACCATGCCCGCCTGCGCCATGGCATCGACCACGGCGCTCTGGAATTCGTAGGCATGCGCACTGGCCTCGTTGCCGGCAGACGCCTGAACCAGCACCTTGGCGCCGACCAGGGCCTGGGGCGCTGGGTGGGGGGTCACCACGGTCGTGCGCAAGGCGCCGAAACTTGCGCAGCCGCTGAGCAGCAAAACAGGAAGCAGCAGGCTGATGGAAACCCGCCGCCGGAGCCCGAGCAGCATGTCGCCAATGTTCATGGGATCGACTCCTACGGCCGCGGCGCGAAGCCCGGGGCGAGATTGGGCGTGAAGCTGCTGACGCCGCCGGGGGCGGGGGCAGACGCCGCTTGCACGCCCCCGATCTGCGGCGGTATGTAGCCTGGCGGGGCGCCGACGCCAGGCAAAGTGGGGCTGCCGCCCTGGGGCTGGAGCTTGAGGTTCACATGCGTGCCGTTCTGGACCAGAACCGCATGGCCGTATGTGGTGGAGTCGAGGCGCACCCCGGGCGCAACCGCCCCACCCACCGCCACCGCCTGCGGCGGCTTGCCGTCCACGCCGATGAGCGCGGCGCCAGCTTCCGAACCGCCACCGATCACTCCCCAAAGCCGGTAGCGCGCCGGTGCGGCCGGTCCCTTGTCCGGCAGGGGCGCGGTGGTGCCAAACAGCCGCGGCGCCGCGGCCACCAGAGTGTCGGTATCCAGCCGGCCCGCGGCTTGGGCGTCGCTGGGTACGGAGGCCGGGCGTGCCAGCAGCTGCAAGGCCCAGTAGCCGATGCTGGCCGCGCAGGTGAATGCCAGCAGCAGCGAAACCAACCAAGCCACGCGCAGCGAGGACGTCGAGGGGGTGTCGGCAACCATGCCGGCAGCAGGCGATAGGCGAGAGAACTTGAACATGAGGCCACTATTATGGCCGTCCGGTGAAGACAGGCAAGTCGTCTGCCACCCACCCCGATGCCCGCATGGCCAACACACTGCGCGTGCGGGCTTTTGCACCAACCTCCGGGCCGGCCCCGACGGCCCACCATGGACGCCTCCGCATGATTGCCGTTTCCCCCTCTTCCAAACCCCTGGCGAGCGCGGATCGATTCGCGCCTCGCCAGCGCCGCAACAGCCGCGGCTTCACCCTGATCGAGCTGATGGTGGTGCTGGTCATCATGGGCGTGCTGGCTGCGCTCATCGTGCCCAACATCCTGGGCCGCACCGATCAGGCGCGCGAGACCGCCGCCAAGACCGACATCGCCACCATCATGCAGGCGCTCAAGCTGTACAAGCTCGACAACGGCAATTACCCGACGCAGGAGCAGGGCTTGCAGGCGCTGGTGGTCAAGCCTTCGACGCCGCCCATCCCCATCAACTGGAAACCCTACCTGGACAAGTTGCCGACCGATCCCTGGGGTCGCCCCTACCAATATCTCAACCCCGGCGTCAAAGGCGCGGTCGACGTGTTCAGCTACGGCGCTGACGGCAAGCCCGGAGGCGAGGGCGCCAATGCCGACATCGGCAGCTGGCAGTAGGGTGAGCCCCCAGGCTGCTGCCTTGCAGCAGCCACCCCCCCAGGGGGATGAGCTTGGGCCAGCGAATAGGCCTGTGCCTGTGCCTGTTCGCGCGCCATGCGAATGGTCTCGGCGCATGCTCAGCACCGAGCCACCCGAGAAAACTTCGGGCGGCCGTGCGTTTTCCCAAGAAGCGGGGGCAATGGGCCCCGCCACGGCGCGGCACGCCGGAACTTGCTCGCTGGCACACGCAGCGCGCGGTTTCACCCTGGTGGAGTTGCTGGTCGCGCTGCTGGTGATGGCCTTGCTCACCGGCCTGGCCGCCATGGCCCTGCCGCAAAGCGGACAGGAAAGCATGCAGCGCGAGGCCGAACGTCTGGCCGCCTTGCTGGACGCCGCGCGCGAGCAGGCAGCTGCGCGCGGCGAACCGCTGGCCTGGGCGCCGGGACCTGCCGGCTACACCTTTTTGCAACCCTCGCCGCGCGGCTGGATTCCACTGGACGATGCCCCGCTCACGGCACGGCGCTGGCAGTGGCTGAGCGGTGACGCCGCCCTGCCCGCCAACTACCAGCCACGCGGCACCAGCGCCACGGTTCAGGCCGGGCAGGTCGCGGTGCGGGCCAGCGGCGGCGTCGCCGGACCGGGTGCCGCGCCCAGCTGGCTGGTGTTCGGCACCGAGCCGGTGTCGCCGCCGCTGGACATCACGCTGCAGGACGATGGTCGCGTCGTCACCATCGCCAGCGACGGACTGGCGCCGTTCGCCGTGCACAGCCAGCGCTGATTCGTGATCCCCGCCATGCTCCGATCGCGTCCCAGGCATCCATCGTCCTGCGGCTTCACCCTGCTCGAAGTGCTGGTGGCCCTCGCCGTGGTGGCCATCGCCCTGCTCGCCGCCATGCGCGCGTCCGGCGGGTTGCAGGACAACGCGGAGCGCTACCACCAGGCGGTTCTGGCGCAGCAATGCGCCGAGAATTTCCTGATCGACCAGCGCCTGAGCCGCATCTTCCTGCCCACCGGCCAAAGCCAGAGCCGTTGCACCGAGGCCAACGCAAGCTTCACCTTGAACGTGGACGTGCAGCCCACGCCCAACCCCAACTTCCGCCGCGTCGATGTGCAGGTGCTGGACGCCTCCGGCTGGACCGCTTGGAACGTGGTCACCATCATCGGCAATTTGTGATGCGCCACCCGCCCCGCCCCGCCCCGCGCCGCAACGCCGGCTTCACCCTGATCGAGCTGCTGGTGGCCGCACTCATCATGGCGGTGATGGCGGGCCTGGGCTGGCGCGGGCTGGACAGCGTGGCGCAGGGACGCGACACCGCGCGCACCCGCATGCACGCGGCCGAACGCCTGTCGCTGACGATGCGCCAAATGGCCGACGACCTCGCCGCCGCCACCGACGAGGGCGCAGCCCTGCCGGCGGTGGGCCTGGCCGGCAATGGCGACCTGCTCATCGTGCGGCGCGCACCGCAAGCCATGGGCGAAGACATGCGCGCCTGGCCTGGCGCCAGCCTGCCGCCCGACGCGGGTTGGCTGCAAGTGGCGCGCTGGGGTCTGCGTGGCGGCCGCTGGATGCGCTGGGCCAGCGCCCCGACCGCCTCGCGCGGCGCGCTGCTGGCGGCGATGCAAAGCCCGCAGGGCACCGCCATCGAAGCCTTGCCCGACATCACCGACATGCGCGTGCTGGTGTACCGCTACGCCGGCATCGGCATCCTGCAGCAAAGCGGCAGCTGGTCCAACCCCTACACCTCGGCCAACAGCGCTGCCGGCAGCAACCCGGCGTTCGCGTCGCTGCGCACCCCCGCCGCCTTGCGCCTCACGCTGCAAAGCGCTGCGCCCGATTTGCAGGGCACCATCATGCGCGAATTCCTGCTGGAGAACCGGCAGTGAACATGCAACTGCGCAAGAGCATGGCGCAACCCATGTCGCCCGCTGCGCGTACCCGCGGCGCGGCGCTGATCACCGCGCTGCTGATTGCCGCGCTGGCCGCAGTGATGGTGTCGGGCATGTTCTGGCGGCAATGGGGCGCCATCAGCCGCGAGCAGACGGCCAAGCAGGCGACCCAGGCGCGCTGGATCCTGCGCGGCGCGGTGGATTGGGCGCGGCTCATCCTGCGCGAGGATGCGCGCAATTCCAGCGTGGACACGCTGAGCGAGCCATGGGCCGTGCCGCTGGCCGAATCGCGCCTGTCCACGTTTCTCGCCGCACGCGGGCAAAGCGTCGGCAGCCTGCCCGAGGCCTGGCTGGAAGGCCACATCACCGACGCGCAAAGCCGCTTCAATCTGGCCAACCTGGCCCCCGGTGGGCGCATCGACCCGAACGCCCTGGCCGTGCTGCAGCGCCTGTGCGCCACCCTCGGCGTGAGCGAGGACGTGGCGCAAACCCTGGCCAATGGCGTGGCAGCGGCGCTACTCGCCACGGCCGCAACAGCCGCCGCGCCGGGCAGCGCCGCATCACAGCCTGCGCTTGGCGCCAACGCCGGGCAAGCCAGCTCGCTGCCGGTACAGCAGTTGCAGGACTTGGCACGCTTGTCGCCCGCCGTGGCCCAGGCGCTGCCGGCGCTGCTTGCCGATGTCACCCTGCTGCCCACGCCCACGCCGGTGAACGCCAACACGGCTGGCGCCAACGTGTTGGCGGCGGTGCTGAACATCTCGGCCGATGCCGCCGCGCGCCTGGTGCAGTCGCGCAAGCAGAGCTATTTCCGCAATACCGGCGACATCACCACGGCCTTGGGCCAACAGGCCCACCCGGACATCAACCCCACACTGGTGAGCGTGTCCAGTGGCTTTTTCGACGCCACCGCGCGGGTGCGTATCGGCCACTTCGAGTACGCCGAGCGTGCGCTCATCCAGCGCGTCGGCCTCATCACCCTGGTGCTGCGCATGCAGCGCGTGCCGCCCTGGCTTGCGGCGGCCCCGGCGCCGGCGTCCTGACGGCACCCGCATCCCTACAATCGTCCGGTATGAGAGCCCTCCTCGACACGCTTGGCGCCAAGCCCTCCGCATGAGCACGCTCATCGTTCGCTTGCATTCAGGCAGCTCTGCCGGCGTCGGTGGCAAATCCACCGCGCTGGACTACACCTTGCTGAACGCCGGCGGACAGGCGACCGACAACGGTCATGCCCAGCCCGCCTTGCTGCCGCGGGCACAGCGCGTGGTGGCTGTGCTGCCCGCCGAGCAGCTCACCCTGCTGGCGCTGAACCTCCCGGCGATGCCACCCCAGCGACTGCAAGCCGCCTTGGCCGGGGCGCTGGAAGAGCGCCTGCTGCACGACCCGGCCGGCGTGCATCTCGCGGCCGGCCCACGCGAGGCCGGCGGCAGCGTGCGCCTGGCCTGCGCCTGCGAGCGCGCACCGCTGGCCGCAGCCTTGCAAACCCTGGCCCAGGCCGGGCGCGAACCCGCCGCCGTGGTGCCCGAGCCGGCGTTGTTGGCCCCTGCAGAAGCCTGGCTCAGCGCCATGCCCGGCGGACTGCGCCTGCTCTGGCGCGACGCCGATGGCGAAGCCGCCTGGCTGCATCTGCCGACCGATGCAACCGCCGGCGCGACACCCGCAGACTCCGCGCATGAGGACTCGCCCGCGCCGGAATTGCTCACCGCGCGGCCCACGCGCGTGTTGGTCGACCCGGACTTGCAGGATCTGGCCACACGCTGGTTCGGCACCAACGCCGAAATCACGCCCATCACCCATGCAGCCCTGCTGGCGCGCGCCACGCAGTCGGGCTGGAATCTGCGCCAGTTCGAACTGGCGCCGCAAGCGGCGATGCAACGCGGCATCGCCGGGCTGGCCAAACAGTTTCGCGCCCCGGCCTGGCGCCGCGTGGCCATGCTCGTCGGCGTGCTGCTGCTGGTGCAGATCGTCGGCATCAACCTGGTGGCGATGAAGCTGCGCAGCGCCCGCAACCAGTTGCAGACCCAGGTTCAAACCGTGGTGAGCGAGGCCCTGCCGGGCACGCCCGCGGTGCTCGACGCCCGGCTGCAAATGCAGCGCGCGCTCGACAACGCCCGCATCCGCGCCGGCAAGCCCACCAGCACCAGCGTGGAAGCGCTGATGGGCGCGGCGGCGCAGGTGCTGCCGGAGAAAACCACCATCGGCAAGCTCGATTACACCCCGGGTCAGCTCCAGCTCGACCTGGGCAGCGCCCAAGCCGCTGCCGCGCAGGCTCGTTGCGGCCTGCTACAACTGCCTTGCAAGGCCGAGGGCGGCAAGCTCAGCGTTGGCGCGACGGGCGACGCAACAAACGGGGCGCCGGACGGCGCCGTCAGTGGCAACATCGGCAGCGGAGTGACGAGCTGATGGCCACCGTTCCCGAGCGTCCCTCCATATTGCCCAGCCTGGTGATGGCCTTGCAGGCCCGCTGGGCGGGCCTGTCGCAGCGCGAACGGCGCCTGGTGAGCGTGGCCGCCACGGTGGTGGGGGTGGCCCTGTTGTGGCTGGTGTTGCTGCGCCCGGCGCTGCACACCTTGCGCACGGCGCCTGCGGAAATCGCGCAACTGCAAACCACCTTGCGCACCGCGCAGGAGCAGGCGCAGGAGCTGGCGCGACTGGCTGCTGCCCCTGCGGTAGCGGCCACGACCAGCGATCTGCGCAGCGCCGTGGGCGACTGGCTGCATACGCACGACGCCCAGGCCGAGGCGCAGATCACGGTGCTGCCCGGCAGCATCACGCTGGACGTGAAGCGCCTGAAGCCGCAAACCCTGCTGGGGCTGGCACAGGCCGCCCGCCGCGACTGGGGTTCTTCGGTGTCGCAGGCGCAACTCGTGCGCGGCGCCGATGGACTGCTGGCCGGGCGCATCCAGCTGGCGCAGCAACAAGGTTCGGGCAACTCGAGCCCGTGACGCTGCATGGCGCCGTCGACCCGTTTGGGCTGCGATGACGACGCCGGCCGCCAGCCCGCAGAGCGCTGCTTCCTTGCGCTTCCCCCCACGCCACATGCCCATCCCGATGTTGCGACTCCGATCCGCGCCACGGCCCTGCTCCACCGACGCCAGCATGCCCAGCCAGCGCCCATCACGCCTTCTCCTTCTCCGACCTTCTGAGATACCCGCAGCACGCATCAACCCGCACCCCATGGCCCGTCGCCCCAACCCCGCTCCCGGCGCCCGCTGGCCACTCTGGCTGGCAGGACTGCTCGGCCTGCTGCTCGCCTTCGTGCTGTTTGCGCCGGCCAGTTGGCTGGCTGCGTCCGTTGCCCGTGCCAGCCAGCAGCATGTGCTGCTGGCGCAGGCGCAGGGCACCTGGCGCGACGGCTCGGCGCAGGTGGTGCTGGCCGGCGGGGCGCAAAGCCGGGGTGCGGCACTGGCCCCGGGGCGCTTGCACTGGCGCATCGGCTTGGGCGGCATCTGGCATGGCCAGGTGGAGTTGGTGTTGCGCTGGCCGGAACTCGCCGAAGCACCGCTGCGGCTGCGGGCACAACTGGGGGTCGGCGGCTGGAGCCTGCGGCAGCTTGCCGCCTCCGCGCAGGATGCGGCGACACCTGCCGCGCAAGCCCTCGAGGAAACGAAGGACCGCTCCCGAGTTGCCTCGACTCCCTTGGGTGGAGTCCGCTTGCGGACTTCTGGGGGCACTCAAGCCTGGCAGGCGCAGCTGCCTGCGGACTTGCTCGAGGGGCTGGGCACGCCGTGGAACACACTGGCCTTGCAGGGGCGCATCGGCTTGTCGTTGCACCATGCCAGCCTAGAATCAGCTGCAGGCAGGTTGCGTTTGAACGGGGAGATTCGCGTGGATGCAGCCGACATGAGCTCGCGACTGAGCACCGTGGCACCGCTGGGAAGCTATATCCTGCGCATCCATGGCGATGGCGCGAATGCTGGCATCGACCTGTCCACGCGCTCCGGACCCTTGATCCTGGCGGGCCACGGGGTCTGGAACGGACAGCGTTTGCAGTTCGACGGCACGGCGAGGGCGGGTGCGGGGCAGGAGCAGGCCCTGGCGAATCTGCTCAGCCTGCTGGGTCAACGCGAAGGCGACCATGTGCGCATCAGTCTGTGAAGCGAAGACTTCGGGATCGACCCGT
Organism: Thiomonas sp.; assembly: GCF_054608695.1. Classification (NCBI taxonomy): domain Bacteria; kingdom Pseudomonadati; phylum Pseudomonadota; class Betaproteobacteria; order Burkholderiales; genus Thiomonas; species Thiomonas sp. The sequence goes on along the minus strand of NZ_JBTRXV010000045.1, from coordinate 6,476 downwards.
CAACCCGCATCAACCTGGATTCTTGAGACCAACCCAATATGAGTGAGCCGCGCGCCGCAACTCGAGCACCACAACCGGAGCGACGACCGTCCGGCAGGGCGCGCCGTGCGCCGGCCGCGCTGCTGCTGGGCTTGGCCCTGGCCGGCTTGCTGCCGCCACCGGCCTGGGCGGCGCCGGGCGATGGCGGTTCGCGCCCCCGGCCGAACGCGCCCATGACCATCAATCTGGTGAATGCCGAAATTGCCAGCGCGGTGCAGGCGGTGGCTGCGGCCACCGGGCGCAACTTCATCGTCGACCCGCGGGTGAAGGGGCAGATCACGCTGCAGTTCGAGAAACCCGTGCCGCCGCAGCAGGTGTACCTGGCGCTGCTGACGCAACTGCGTCTGGCGGGCTACGCGGTGGTGGAACATGACGACGTGTTCAAGGTCGTGCCCGAGGCCGACGCGCGGCTGCAGACCACGCCGGTGGGTGTGGGCAACCGCCTGACTGCGATTCCAGGCAAGGGCGATCAGGTGGTGACGCAAATCTTCCAGTTGCGCAACCAGGCGGCGAGCAATCTGCTGCCGGTGCTGCGTCCACTGATTTCGCCGAACAACACCATCAATGTCGATCCCGGCAGCAATGCCCTCGTCATCACCGATTACGCCGACAACCTCAAGCGCCTCGCCCGCATCATCGCCGGGCTGGACGTGCCCACCGGCAGCGAGGTGGACGTGGTGCCGCTGAAGTACGCGGTGGCCGCCGAGCTGGCGGCGACGCTGCAAAAACTCATCGACATGCAGGCAGCCGCGTCGCCGGGCGCGCCCGGCGCTCCGGCAGGCGCCGTCACCGGGGCCAACGGCATGCGCGCCGTGGTGCTGCCGGAAAGCAGCAGCAACGCCCTCATCATTCGCGCCGCCAACGGGGCGCAACTGGTGCAGATCGAGCAGATGGTCGCCAAGCTCGACCGCCCGGACGACACCAACAACATTCACGTCGTCTATCTGCACAACGCCAACGCTGCCGATCTGGCGCGCACACTGCGCGGCGTGCTGGCCAATAACGGCCTGGGCACCAGCACCGGGCAGAACGGACGCAATGCCCAGCCCATCGCCCAAGGCAATACGGCGAACACGCAGCTGGGCATGAACAGCACCAGCAGCTTCAGCAATGGCGCCACCAGCCCCGGCCTGGGCCAGGCGCCGGATTTCGCGCCACGCGCCGGCAGCGAGGCCATCGCCCTGCCCGAGGGCGGCTCGGTGTACGCCGACACGGCGCTGAACGCGCTCATCATCAATGCTCCGCAGCCGGTCTACCAGCAGTTGCGCGGCGTCATCCAGCAGCTCGACGTGCGCCGCGCCCAGGTGTATGTGGAGGCGCTGATCGCCGAGGTGGACGCCAACAAGGCGGCGCAACTCGGCATCCAGTGGCAGGCGATCGCCGGCAGCGCGGGCAACCAGAACGCCATTTACGGCGGCAGCAATTTCGGCACCGGCGGCAGCAACATCATCAATCTGCAAGCGGGCATCTCGGCCGGCGGCACGGCTGCGGGCCAGGCCATCGCCAGTGGCGCGCTGTCCATCCCCAACGGTCTGAACATCGGCCTGCTGCACAACGTCGCCGGCCTGGCCACGCTGGGCCTGCTGGCCAATTTCCTGCAGACCCACGACGGCGCCAACATCCTTTCGGCGCCGAATTTGATGACCCTGGACAACGAAGACGCCAAGATCGTCGTCGGCCAGAACGTGCCCTTCATCACCGGCCAGTACGCGCAGACCGGCTCCACCGCGACGGTGACCCCGTTCCAGACGGTGGAGCGCAAGGACGTGGGCCTGACGCTCAAGGTGCGGCCACAGATCACCGCCGGCAACACCATCAAGATGGACGTGTACCAGGAGGTGTCGAGCATCGCCAGCACCAGCAACTCGGCCGGCATCATCACCAACAAGCGCTCGATCCAGACCGCCGTGCTGGTGAACGACGGCCAGACCATCGTGCTCGGCGGCCTGATGCAGGACAACGTCAGCGAGAACAACAGCAAGATCCCCGGCCTGGGCGACATTCCCGGCATCGGCGCGCTGTTCCGCTCGAACTCGCGCACGATGACCAAGACCGACCTGATGGTGTTCCTGCGACCCATCATCGTGCGCACCGAGAGCGAGGGCAACAGCATCAGCCAGCGCCGCTACGACCACATGCAGAACTTGCAGAGCAATAGCCAGTTGCCCTCGCAGTTCGGCATGCCGAATCTCCCAGGCCCGATCCTGCCGACCATCACGCCACCCAACACGGCGCCTGCCGCACCGGCGAGCAGCGGCCCGGCGGCCAGCGCCGCGACGGCGCTTGCGCCAGCGCCGCCTGTGCCCAGCCCATCGCCGAACGCGGAGCAGCAGGGCAATGTGCTGCAGGGCGTGCAGGCCAGCCAGCACGGCAGTCAGACGGTCGTGCAACTGGAGTTCGCCCAGCCGCTGCTGAGCGCGCCGCCCGGGTTCACCATGGAGCAGCCGCCGAGCATCGTGCTCGACTTTCCCGGTGTCGTCTCCGGCCTGGGGCGCAATGTGGTGAGCTTCGAGCAGGGCAATCTGCGCAACGCGAACGTGATGGAAGCGCAAGGCCGCTCGCGCGTGGTGCTGAGCCTGCACAAGGTCACCAGCTACAAGACCGAAATCCAGGGCCGACGTCTGCTGGTGCTGCTGGACAACACCGCCACGTCAACCGTCACACCGGCAGCAGCCACCCCGGCCAAGCCCAGGCCTTGAGGCCGCTGCGATGTCGCTGCGCTACCCGCTGCCTTACGCCTTCTGCCGCGACCAGTCCCTGCTGGCCGAGCAGGACGGCACGCTGCTCAAACTCTGGGTGAGCGAAACCACGCGCGCCGCCGGCCTGGCCGAGGTGCAGCGCACGCATGCGGTGCAAACCTTGCAGCGGGTGACGGCAACCGAGCTGCAGCAGCGCATCGGCATCGCATACGCCGCACGCGACGGCAGTGCCGCCGAAGTGGTGAGCGAGGTCGAGGGCGATGTCGATCTTTCCCGCCTGATGCAAGACCTGCCGGCGGTGGAAGACCTGCTGGAAGCGGCCGACGACGCCCCCATCATCCGCATGCTCAACGTGCTGTTCACCCAGGCCGCGCGCGACGGCGCCAGCGACATCCACATCGAGCCCTACGAGCTGTCCTCGGTGGTGCGCTTTCGCGTCGACGGCGCGCTGCGCGACGTCGTGCGGCCGAACAAGGCGCTGCACGGCGCGCTCATTTCGCGGGTGAAAATCCTGGCCCAGCTCGACATCGCCGAAAAGCGCCTGCCGCAGGACGGGCGCATTTCGCTGCGCATCGGCGGCCGCGCGCTGGATGTGCGCGTGTCCACCTTGCCCTGCGCCCATGGCGAGCGCGCCGTCATGCGCCTGCTCGACAAATCCGCGGCCAAGCTCGACCTGCGCGCCGTGGGCATGTCGCCCACGATGCTGCAGCAGTTCGACGCGCTGGTGCACCATCCGCATGGCCTGATCCTCGTCACCGGCCCGACCGGCAGCGGCAAGACCACCACCCTGTATTCCACGCTGGCGCGGCTGGACGCCACCACCACCAACATCATGACGGTGGAAGACCCGGTGGAATACGACCTGCACGGCATCGGCCAGACGCAGGTGAATCCGCGCATCGACCTGACCTTCGCCCGCGCCCTGCGCGCCATCCTGCGGCAAGACCCGGACGTGGTGATGATCGGCGAAATCCGCGATTTCGAAACCGCGCAGATCGCCATCCAGGCCTCGCTCACCGGCCACCTCGTGCTGGCCACGCTGCACACCAACGACTCGCCATCGGCCGTGACGCGCCTCATCGACATGGGGGTCGAACCCTTCCTGCTCGCCTCCTCGCTGCTCGGCGTGCTGGCGCAACGCCTGGTGCGCAAGCTGTGCCAGGCGTGCAAAAAACCCGCCGTGGACGGTCCGGGCTTGGAAGCCGTGGGCTGCCCGATCTGCAACCACACCGGCTACAGCGGCCGCACCGGCGTGTTCGAACTGCTCACCGCCAACGACGCCATCCGCGCCGCCGTGCACGAGCGCGCCAGCGAAGCCGAATTGCGCCGCCTGGCCACCGCCGCCGGCATGCACACCATGCGCGACGACGGCATGCCCTGGGTGCTGACTGGCGAGACCTCGATGGCTGAGCTGATGCGGGTGACGCGGGAATGAGGGCCGGGCCTGGGCCACGGCGCATGCCTCAGCCACGTTGCTGATCGCCCCAACCGATTCGCCGACGCCGACCTCCGCCCATCATGCCCGCCTACCGCTTCGTCGCCCTCGACTCCGCCGCCACCGAGCAACGCGGGGTGCTGGAGGCCGACAGTGCGCGGGGCGCGCGCGGCATGTTGCGGGCGCGCGGGCTCATTCCGCTGGAGGTCGACGCCATCGTCGCCGAGGCCGCGCAGGGCGAAGTGCGGCGTTTCAGACGGCGCCTGCTCAACATCCAGCAACTCGCCTTGCTCACGCGCCAGATCGCGGGCCTGCTGGTGTCGGGCCTGCCGCTGGAGCGCGCTCTGGCGGCGCTGGCCGACGACGCCGACCGCGCCGAGGTCGGCCACATGCTCTCGGCCATCAAGAGCGAAGTCGCCGGCGGCCACAGCCTGGCCGCGGCACTGTCGCAGCATCCGCGCGAGTTCTCGCCCATCTACCGCGCCCTGGTGGCGGCCGGCGAGGACAGCGGCAATCTCGGCCTGGTGCTGGAAAGCCTGGCCGACTATCTCGAAAACGCGCAGCAGTTGCGCGGCAAACTGATTCAGGCCATGGCCTATCCGGCCATCGTCGTGCTGGTGGCCATCACGGTGGTGACCCTGCTGCTCACCTATGTCGTGCCGCAGGTGGTGGGCGTCTTCCAGGGCGCGCATCAAAAACTGCCCATCCTCACCATCGGCCTCATCGCCTTGAGCGACTTCCTGCGCCACTGGGGCTGGGCCATCATCGCCGTGCTGGTGGTGGGCGGCGTGCTGGCGCGGCAGGCGCTGCAATTGCCCGGCCCACGCGCCGCGCTGGACGGTGCGCTGCTGCGCAGTCCGCTGCTGGGGCGATTGGTGCGGGGTCTGAACACCGCCCGCTTCGCCTCCACGCTGGCCATTCTCACCGCCGCCGGCGTGCCCATCCTGCGTGCGCTGCAGGCCGCCATCGACACCCTGGCGAACACCGTGCTCAAGGCCGACGCACAGGAAGCCTTGGCGCTGGTGCGCGAGGGCTCGACGCTGTCGGCCGCGCTCGGGCTGCACAAGCGCTTCCCGCCCGTGCTCATCACCTTCATCCGCCTGGGCGAACAAACCGGCACCTTGCCACAGATGCTGGAGCGCGCCGCCGACCAGCATGGCCAGGAAGTGCAGCGCCGGGCCTTCACCCTCGTCACCATCCTCGAGCCGCTGCTCATTCTGGGCATGGGGGTGCTGGTGCTCATCATCGTCTTGGCGGTGATGCTGCCCATCATCCAACTCAATAATCTGGTGAAGTAGCCTCCGGCTGGGCAATCCGGTCATCGCCAGTTGACGGCATCGGCAACTGCCATGCTTGGAACTTGCCAAGCAGCGTTTGCATTCTTGGATCTGGACGCAATGTTTGGTTGCATTGGGCGAATCTGCATCCGGCTCTGACGTCCGCAACTCCATACTCCATATGTCCACCCTGCCCGCCGAGAGCGACATCCCATCCGCCGGCTCGCGCGCTTCCTCGCGTGTGTGGCGATGGGCGGCGCCTCTTGCGCTCCGGGTCGGGCTGGTCCTCACGCTGCTGGTCTGGCAGACCACGCGCGGAGGCGCAGCGTTCTACAGCACCAGCCCCAAGGTGGACGACGACCTGTTCCGCGACTATGTGCGCGCGCTCAACCTCCCCTTGCACCAGCCCGGCGTGATGGGCCTGGGCCACGCCACCCGGAAGCCTCGCCCGGACATTGCCGCCTTGCAGCTGCGCATGGTTGCCGAGGGCCTGACCGATTTCCACATTCGGCCCGCCAGTTCCGGCTCCCATGTCTCCGCCATTCTTTATCTCGAACCGCTGAACGCCGCCAACAAGCGCGCCATCGGCTACGACATGTAATCCAACCCAGTGCGGTGGACCGCCATGCAATCGGCCCGTGACAGCGGGAAAGCCACCCTCAGCGGCATGGTTGGACTGGTGCGGGATCAGCCCAAGAATCTCAACACAACGCCCCCGGCCCCCACCGGCGCGAAGCCCGAACAGCCCAGCAACCGAGCACCCCGGCCCGGCTTCCTGCTTTCTATGCCCGTGTTTCACCATGGCCGGCCCCGTGCCAACCCAGCCGAGCGAGGTGCCGCCCTGCGGGGTTGGGTGTATATGCCGGTGCGTGCGCAGGACTTGATCGACAACCTGCCCACCCAAGTTCGACGTCCCCGAGCGACGATTTCGGTCAGAAGTCCTGTCATGACAAGACCTTAGGTTCGTTTTCGTCCTGGGCGCTGTAGTGACACGTCATTTCTTGAAGCATGCGTAGTAGAGGCCTT
>NZ_JBTRXV010000044.1:0-32161 GCF_054608695.1 Thiomonas sp. | reverse complement strand
CACCACCGTTGCCGCCTTCTGCGGCGTGGCGAAGGCCGTCGTCGGACTCAGCCCGTTGTTGCTGTCGCTGCCGCTGGTGCTGACGTAGTAGGTCTTGCCCGTCGTCGATGGCGGCGTCACCGGCGTCACCGGCTGCCACACTCGCCAGGGGGTGGGAATGGACTGAAAGGAAGAAGGGGTTGGCGCTGGCGATGCGCCAGTTGCGGTTGACGTCGTGGTTGTGGTTGCGGGCGGAGTTGCGGTTGGCGATGCGGGCGCACCGTCGACTGCGGCACTCACGGCGCAATTGGACGAATTACTGACTGTGGGTTTGCATGGCACAACGCCGGTTGCTGCAAATGTCGTCGTGCCTGCCGCGCCGACCGTGCTTGCCGCCCCTCCACCGCAACCGGACAGAATCGCGGCAAAAAAGATGGCCAAGGCGCTGACTTTTAAATAATGGGTATTCATGAAATCCAATCCACAAAAACAAATAGAATAACTGGCGGGTCGGTCTCAAAAACGGTAGGCCATACCGACCTGGAGAACCAGATGCCAACGATATCGACTTAATGTGCTCAGGAGTTGCGCCTGTTCGGCCTGAATCAGGCCTGAAAATCCAGGTTGGCTCAGAACACCTTCGCCCGCGGTCGTCACATTGATCTGCCCTTGATAAGCCACGCCAATGTCACTCCTGAACTGCCAGCCTTCTGTTGGCCCTTGATTCCCCCAGCCGAAACCGGAATAAGAAGCGTTCTTTGAAAATGAAACCCTGTCACTGATCGAACCGTCGGCCGTCAATACGTTGGCCATACCGTTTGTTTGATAGGTTTGCTGCCGCGGTTGACCGTTCAAATCAAAATGGTTGTTGAAAACCGCGCCAGCCCGCTGGAAGACTTTTTCTAAAGGGTGCCTGCCCAGTAATGGCTTGACATTTCTAGATTTGATAATGCCCTTGTCATCCGGCCCATGGATCCAGGTGCGTGCGGTGAAGCGAGAATTGATGGCCCACTGCTCTGCGCGTCAACGGCTGTTTCAGCAGCGGCTTCGGCTTGGCCACAGCTCAGGCCGATGACCAAGGCTCCGACCAGCGCCATGAAGGGGGCATGCCAAGTTTTCACGCGTTGTGCTCCACTGTCGGCTGATGGGTGACAAAAGCCGCAAACCTGGCAAATGGATGTGAAGGATTGCCGGATTTCGATGGCTGAATTCTGGTTTGCGCCAGGGCACGTCACCATCGGATATTTCAGATTGCAACTGTCAGCAATCGACTGAATCGCGTGTCGGAATATTCTGACAACCCATGTTTGCGGGATGCCTGGGCGCGGCAGGGCATCCGACAATTCCCTCGGTTGCGCGGGGTGCCGTTCCGGGGTCCGCACCGCCACGAGAGCTCGAAAACTCGATGCCTACATTTGCAAGCACCTGTCCGCAGCTTCCGCTGGTGTCAACACACCGCGGCCGTATGCAGTGCTGCTGCAAGGTTTGGATCCGTTCCGTTTCGCCTCGCCAACTCGGGCTTGAAGCCATGCATGCAGGCAGCCGCGACTCACGCACCGAACCCGCCACCGGCGCCAAGCCCAGCCATGTCGGGCGGCCGCCGGAAATTGCGCCGTCCCCTGCCTTGCCGGCCGCCGAGGCCTGTCACCTGATCGAGCGCTTGCCTGGCTTCGTCTTCAGCCTGGAGCATGCCGGCGACCAACTGCATTTCACCTATGCCAGCGCTTGTTGCCTGGCGGTTTGCGGCCTTGCCTACGAGAGGCTGAATGCGCAGGGCTCCGGATTCCTCAGCCTGATCGACGCGCGCGACCTGCCGGCATTTCATGCGAAGCTGCAGGCCAGCGCGGTTGTCGGCGTGTGGAACTGGGAGGGGCGGCTGCAAACGCCGCATGGGCCGAAATGGGTCAATATCCGGGCGCAAACCAGACCGCTCGGCCCGCTGTTGGCCGAGTCGGTGGGCATCATGCTGAATGTGAGCCAGAGCCATCTGCGCGAAAGCCAGTTGCGCGACATGTCGGCCGAGTTGCGCAGCATGGCGGTGCGGCTCGAATCCGTGCGCGAGCTGGAGCGGGCACGCCTGGCGCGCGACCTGCACGACGACCTGGGGCAGGTGCTCACGGCGTTGAAAATGGATCTGGCCTCCTTGCATCATCTGCTGCGCAAGCCCGGCGGCACCGCCCATGCGCAGCTGTTCGAGAACATGGACCGGCTGATCGACGCCGCTGCCGATTCGGGCCGCCGCGTCGCCGCGGAACTCAGGCCCAGCGTGCTCGATCTCGGCCTGGAGCCGGCGCTGCGCTGGCTGACCGACCAGCACCGCGCGCGCTATGGCATACGCCTGCGCTGCAGCGCCCGGTTGAAAGCGCCGATTGGGGAACTGATGGCGACGGAGATTTTTCGCATCGCCCAGGAGGCGCTGACCAATATTGCGCGCCATGCCCAGGCCCGCCAGGCGTGGCTGAAGCTGGCCGATGGGCCCGAGGGCATCTGCCTGGAAGTGCGCGACGATGGCAAGGGCTTTGCCGTGCCGCAAGCCGCGGCGCCTGCCGAGGCGTTGCGGCCGACCTATGGCATGCGCGGCATGCGCGAGCGCGCGCTGCTGATGGGCGGCAGCTTCAGCCACGGCCCGGCGCCAGAAGGCGGCGCCATGGTCCGGGTCTGCCTGCCGCCCCAGGAGCCGGGCCATGCTTAAGCTCAGCCTGCGCGTGCTCATCGTCGACGACCACGCCTTGCTGGCCGAGAGCGTGGCGCGGTTTCTGCAGGCCAACTCCATCGAGGCCGCATGGTGCGCCGACCCCGGCCAGGCGCTGCAGCGCATGCGCGAGGAGGACTGGAGCGTGGTGCTGCTGGACCTGTCGATGCCCGACGGCAACGGCCTGGACTTGCTCAAGCGCATCAAGCTCGTCAAGCCCGGCCTGCCGGTGCTCATCCTCAGCATGCATCCCGAGCAGCAGTTCGCCCTGCGCGCCTTGCGCAACGGCGCAGCGGGTTATCTGACCAAGGGCTGCAGCCCGGAAATCGTGATCGAGGCCATCCGCAAAGTGGCGCGCGGCGGGCGTTATCTCACCGCCGTCGTGGCCGACCAGCTCGCCATCCATCTCGACGATGGCGACAGCACCGAGACGCCGCACCTGCGCCTGTCGGACCGCGAAATGCAGGTCTTCATGCGCCTGGCGCAAGGCAGCAGCGTCAACGGCATTGCCGAGGAATTGCACATCAGCGGCAAGACCGTGAGCACCCACAAGACCCGGCTCATGGCCAAGCTGGGCCTGGACAAGGACGCCGATCTGGTGCGCTACGCCATGCACCAGGGGCTCATCACCTGAGAGGGCCCCCAGACCTGCCGCTGCGCGTCAGGCCCCCCGAGGGGAATGAGCATGGACCAGCGAACAGGCCTGCGCCTGTTTGCGCGCCATGCGAATGGCCTCGGCGCATGCTCCGCGCCGCGCCTCCCGAGCAAACTTGGGGCTGAGTGCCGCGGCTCCAAGCCTGCCACTGCCAGTGGCAGGCTTGGACGGCACGAAGGCCAGCCGACTCTGGCGGCTGGCGGTCCGGCGTTTTCTCACGAGAGCCCCCAGGCTTCTGCTTTGCAGCAGCCGCCCCCCAAGGGGGTCAAGAAAACTTGGGGCGGCCCGGCGTTTTCCTGAGGGCGCTGTCTCAACCTGCGCGCCCCACCACATCGGCCATCGCCTGATCGGCCGCTCCGCCACGTTGGCGCAGTCCGGTCACGACACCCTCGCGGTTCTCGGCTGGCTGGTTCTGGCTCGCCTTCCACTTGCCCTGCAGGCTGCTGAGCGGCAGCTCGATGCCGACGATGGCGCCCAGCATGCGCTCGATATAGTCCGGCGGCGCATCGCTCACCGCCCACGGGTGGGGCAGCGCGGCCTCGTGGGTGCGGGTCAGCATCGTCACCAGCTCGCGCAGCCAAGCCGCATCGTCCACCACCCGCAGCGGGCCGCGCGCGTGCACCACGGCGTAGTTCCAGGTCGGCACCACCTTGCCGGTTTCGCGCTTGGTGGCATACCAGTTCGGGCTGATGTAGGCGTCGGGGCCGTGGAACACGGCCAGCGCCTCGCTGCCCGGCGGCGTGTCGCGCCACACCGGGTTGGCCCGCGCCACATGGCCGCGCAACAGGCCATGCGGTGAGCCGTCGTCCAGCCACAGCAGCGGCACCGGGTTGGCGTCCAGCCCCGGCGCGCCGTGTGTGATGAGAGTGGCCAGCGGATGGTCGCGCATCAAGGCCCGCAGGGCCAGCGCGTCGGGCTGGGCGAAATGCAATGGCAGGTACATGGTCCGTCTCCGTGATGTCAGCGCCCGCCGCTGATGTCGAGCAGGCTGCCGGTGCAATACGAGGCCGCGTCCGACAGCAGCCAGAGGATGGCCTGCGCCACCTCTTCGGGTTGGCCGCCGCGCTGCATCGGCACGCCCGCTTTCACCCGCTCCACCCGGCCGGGCTCGCCGCCGCTGGCGTGGATGGCGGTGTGGATGACGCCGGGGCGCACGGCGTTGACGCGGATGCCCTCGGCCGCCACCTCCTTGGCCAGGCCGATGGTGAAGGTGTCGATCGCCCCTTTCGACGCGGCGTAATCCACGTACTCGCCGGGCGAGCCCAGCCGCGACGCGGCGGACGAGACATTGACGATGGCCCCGCCCGCGCCGCCCTGCCGGGTGGACATGCGGCGCACCGCCTCGCGCGCGCAGAGAAAACTGCCGATGACGTTGACCGCGAACACCCGCGTCAGCCGCGCGGCGTCCATCTCCGCCACCCGCGCCTGCGGCTCCAGCATGCCCGCGTTGTTCACCAGCGCCCGCAGCGGCCCCAGGGCGTCGGCCTGCTCGAACAAGCGCGAGACCCCGCACTCCACCGCCACATCGGCAGCGACCGCGACGGCTTCACCGCCACCCATCCGTATCTCCGCCACCACCGCGGCGGCTTCGTCGGCATGGCTGCGGTAACTCAGGCAGACGGCATAACCCGCCATCGCGGCCAGTCGCGCCGTGGCCGCGCCGATGCCGCGGTTGCCGCCCGTCACCATCAAAACAGGTTTCATGGTCGATCGACATCTGCATGCGGAAGTGGATACCACACCATTCTCGTCCTTTGCGGTGCTTATGCCGGCCTACCATACGTCGTGCTGAAGTCCTTGGAATGCCACACACGCAGCAGGCTCGCAACCCATGCCCCGAGCAGACCCTACACGCGAACAAGCCCGCTTCGCCTTCGTACCGGATTTTGCGGGCATGGAGATGCTTACTGCGAGCTACTGGGCGCATCGCTTCACGCCGCATGTGCATGACACTTATGTCATCGCGCTGATCGAGCAGGGTGCCGAGCAATTCCGCTGCGGCCCCGACACATGGCTGGCTCCGGCGGGCAGCATGGTGATCGTGCCGCCGGGCGCGTTGCATACCGGGCAGCGCGGTTGCGAATGGGGCTGGAGCTACCGCGTGTTCTATCCCGCGCCGCACCTGCTGGCCGCGCTGATGGCGGAATTGCCAGGCGCAGCCGAAGCGCCCCCCGCCTTCGGCGCCGTGGTGCTCACCGACCCGCCGCTGTTCCAAGCGTTGCGCCGCCTGCACGTGCTCTTGCATGATGAAGCCGATGCCCTGCGCCGCGCCAGCGCCTGGCGCACGACGATGGGCGATTTGCTGCTGCGGCACGCCGGGGTTGAACCACGCCGCCTCGGACGCGAAACCACGGCGGTGCGCAGGGCGCAAGACCTGCTGCGCGCCGATGCCGGGGCAGCACTGGGCCTGGCCGAGTTGGCAAGCGCCGTGGGCTTGAGCCCGTGGTATTTGAACCGGGTGTTTGCCCGCGATGTCGGCATGCCGCCGCACGCCTGGCGCAACCAATGGCGACTGGCCCAGGCCAAGACCCTGCTGCGGCGCGGGCAAGTTCCGGCGAAGGTTGCTGCGGCGCTGGGCTTTGCCGACCAGTCGCATCTGCACCGGCATTTCAAACGTGCTTTCGGCGTGACCCCGGGGGCCTATCGAATCGAGCGCGGGGTTGATGGCGGAGACAAGCGCAAGAACGTTCTTCCGCCAGCCTGCAGCCCCAGGTGGCGCGCCTGCCGCAGCGCTGGCGCATGCTGCTGGCCTTCTGGCTCACCGACGAAACCTATGCCGTGGTGTATCACCGCTACGCGCGCGACGACGGCGCCCCGTTCAAGCACTGGTACACGGCGGGCTCCGGCGCCATCATGTACGCCAACTGGCTGGGGTGGACGGCGGCTGGCGTGTGGCTGGGGCGGGCCAACCCGGCGCTCGCGCATCTGGGGCTGGAGTTCGCGCTGGTGGCCACGTTCGTGGGCATCGTCGTGCCCTTGTTGCGCGACACGCCGAGCATCGCCGCCAGCCTCGCCGCGGCGGCGGTGGCCTTGCTGGCGCGATCTGCCCTACAAGCTTTCGCTGTTGGCGGCGGCGCTCGCCGGGGTGCTGGTCGGGGTGTGGCTGGACGCGCGCGCCGCCGCGCGTTCGCCCAAGCCCGACAGCACGGAGAACGCGCGATGAACGCCACGCTCTGGGTCGTGATCGGAGGCATGGCGGCGGTGACCTTCACCATCCGCTACGCCCTGTTCGGGCTGGGCAGCCGGCTGCGGTTCTCCCCGCGCGTGCGCCAGGCGCTGCGCCATGTGCCGGTGGCGGTGCTCACGGCCATCGTCGCTCCCATGGTGCTGCTGCCCGACGGCCAGCATTGGGACCTGAGCTGGCGCAACCCCTGGTTGGCCGGCGCCCTGGCCAGCGCCTTGCTGGTGCTGGGCACGCGCCGCCTGCTGGCCGCCATCGCCGGGGGACTGGCGGTGTATCTGCTGTGGCGCTGGGGCTTTGGCGCGACTTGATCGACGCCGGCATTTCTCCCCATCCTGTTGCGTCATGTGCCTTTCAGCCGCCGCGCCGGCGTTGGGGGCGAGGCGAGCCGGCAGCGGCTTGGTGGCGTTGGCTGCGCCGGCCCTGATCAGAACCGTCCTTGCGGTCGCACCAAGCCAGGCATAAACTGGTTTTTTATCCAGTTATTCAGGCATCGTGATACCCCCAAAAACCATCCCCATCCACCATGCAGCAGTCGCCGCTGCCGTTCCCGATCCAGGCCGCGCCGCGCTCAAGGGGCGGGGTACGGCGGTGCCCATCGCCCACCGCTTCGAGCACAACGCGCGCGATGCCTTCGACGACGGCTGGGGCACGCTGGATGAAGACGCGCTCGCCCGCGGCGAAGCCCCGCCGCCACCGTGACCCACGAGCAGGCGCGTTCCCTGCTCACGCGCAACAGCTCGCCCGACATTCCCTTCACCCGCTCGCTCAACCCCTACCGCAGTTGCGAGCATGGCTGCATCTACTGCTACGCGCGGCCGACGCATGCCTATCTGGACCTCTCCCCCGGGCTGGATTTCGAGACCCGGCTGGTGGCGAAAATCAACGCCGCCAGTGTGCTGGAGCGCGAACTGGCACGGCCCGGCCACCAGGCCAGCAGCATCGCCATCGGCTCCATCACCGACGCCTACCAGCCCATCGAGCGCGAGCTGCGCATCACCCGCGCCGTGCTGCAGGTGCTGGGCGACTGCGCCCATCCTTACGCCATCATCACCAAGTCCGCCGGCGTGCTGCGCGACCTCGACCTCATCGCCCCAGCCGCGCAAGCCGGCCGCGCCTGGGTGAGCGTGAGCATCACCACGCTGGACGCGCCGCTCGCCCGCATCCTCGAGCCCCGCGCCGCCGCGCCTCAGCGCCGGCTGGAGGTGGTGCGCAGGCTGGCTTTGGCCGGCGTGCCGGTGGGCGTGAACGTGGCGCCCATCATTCCCTTCATCAACGATGGCGAAATCGAAACCATCATCCAGGCCGCGGTCGAAGCCGGCGCGCGCAGCATCCACCACACCGTGCTGCGCCTGCCCTGGGAGGTGGCGCCGCTGTTCCGGCAATGGCTGGAGGTGCATGTCCCCGAGCGCGCCGCGCGGGTGATGGCGCGGGTGCAGGACTTGCACGGCATCGTCCCGGCGCAACGCGCCGCGCATCATGGCCGCCCGGGACGCGACTACGACGCCAGCTTCGGCCAGCGCATGCACGGCACCGGCCCCTGGGCCGACCTCATCCGCCAACGCATCGCCAAAGCCAGCGTCCGCGCCGGTCTGCGCGCAGGCGGGCTAACGGCCTTGGACTGCAGCGCGTTTCGCCCACCGTGCAGGGTGCGGGCGGTGGATGCGCGGCAGGGCATGCTGTTTTGATGCGCCCTGCCGTGGTCTTGACAGTTGTCGCATTCGCCACTCGCGGCGCCTACCATCGGCCAGGGCCTGGGGAGCCGGCGCCCTTTCAACATGGCGCGGGTCTTTTGCACTCCACGATCAGGAGTCCACCAGGGCCGTCAGTTTCGAATTGCTCAAAAACGACAAAGGCCACTTCCACTTTTCCCTCAAGGGCGCCGACGGCGGCACTTTGCTGCGCAGCGAAACCTACGAGTCCAAGCCCTCGGCCGAGAACGGCATCGCTTCGGTGAAGAAAAACAGCTTGCTGGCCGAGCGCTTCGAGCACCTGACCGCAAGCGACGGGCGCGCCTATTTCAACCTGAAAGCCGGCAACCACCAGATCGTCGGCACCAGCCCGATGTTCGCCAAGGCGGGAGCCCGCGACGCCGCGCTCGCCGCCGTGCATGCCCATGCCGAGCAGGCGCCGGTGCACGACCGCAGCGCTTGATGGGTGGAGTGCCCCCTGGAAGGGGGGTCAAGGAAACTTGGGAACGGCCCGGCGTTTCCTTGGGATCGCCCCTCGGACGTTCAGAACCTCCCGGCCTGGTAGTCCTGCACGGCCTGCATCACTTCCTCACGGGTGTTCATCACGAACGGGCCGTAGTGCGCCACCGGCTCGCGTAGCGGCCGTCCGGCGATGAGCAGGAAGCGGCCCGGGGTGTCGCCTGCTTGCACCCGCAGCACGGACGCGGTGTCGCTGGCGCGCAGGATGGCCATGCGGTGCGGGCGCAGCGGCGCGGCATCCGGGCCGACGCCGAATTCGCCCTCGATGCCGTGCACCAGCACGGTGTGGCCAGCAGGTGCGGTCCAGTAGAAGGTCTGGCCTGCCGGAACGGTCAGGTCGAGATAGGTGGGCTGGGTCGGGCGCTCGCGCACCGGGCCGTGCACGGGCGTGCCGTCGTCGCCGGCAAAGCTGCCGGCGACGACGCGCGCCTGCACGCCGTCCGCGCGCTGCACCTGCGGAATGCTGCCGGGAGCGATGTCCTGGTAGGCCGGGTCGTCCATCTTGTTCACCCCGGGCAGGTTGACCCAGAGCTGGAAGCCCCACATCAGGCCCTGCTCCTGCTGCGGCATCTCCTCGTGGACGATGCCGCGCGCGGCCGTCATCCACTGCACGCTGCCGGGGGAGAGGTCGCCGCGGTTGCCCTTGTTGTCGCCATGGCGCATGCGCCCGGCCATCATGTAGGTGACGGTCTCGAAGCCGCGATGCGGGTGCGGCGGGAAGCCGCCGATGTAGTCGGCCGCGGTGTCGGAGCGGAACTCGTCGAACAGCAGAAAGGGGTCGATCAACGCCGCGAGTTCCGGCTCCAGCACGCGGGTGAGCTTCACGCCGTCGCCGTCGCTGCTGGCGCGGCCATCCACCACGCGGGCCACGCGCATGAGAGCGTCGCCCGAGGCGGCTGATGCCGGCGCAGCGACGGAAGGCGCGAGGCCCGTGGAATCGGATAGCGTGGTGGTGACAGACATGGCAAGCTCCAGTGGGGCCGCCGCACCGGCAAATGCTGCAGGCGCGGCGGGTTGGGTCATCTTCGATTATGGTGATATGTGGGCGCCCGCACCGAACGCAAGGGCTTGGCGATGTCCCTGCCCTGCGCCACCTTCGCGGGACGTCCGCGCCGCCCGCGTGCCTCCCCCGGACCAAGCACGCCGACACGTCCAATAACGCCCAAGACCGGAGCCCCAGCCATGACCACCCCCGATCCCAGCACCGGCATTCGCCACCTCTACCAGGCCCACGAACACGACCTTGGCGGCGGCTTCGTCGTGCGGCGGCTGCTGCCCGGTCATCCGCAGCAGGGCGTCGGCCCCTTCATTTTTTTCGACCACTTCGGCCCCACCACCATTGCCGCCGGCCAGAACGTGGACGTGCGGCCGCACCCGCATATCGGCCTGGCGACCGTGACCTATCTGTTCGAAGGCGCCATGCTGCACCGCGACCATCTCGGCACCGTGCAGCGCATCGAACCCGGCGCGGTGAACTGGATGCTGGCGGGGCGCGGCATCGTGCATTCCGAGCGCGTGCCCGACGACCTGCGCAGCCGCCCCTGGACCAGCCACGGCCTGCAGCTCTGGGTGGCGCTGCCCCAGGCGCATGAGGACGACGCGCCGGGCTTTCACCATGCGGCGGCCGGCGATCTGCCCGAGACCACGCTGGGTGCGGTGCATGTGCGCGTGCTGCTGGGCCGTGCTTTTGGCCTGGCCTCGCCCGTGCCGGTGCTCTCGCCGCTGGCCTATGCCCACTGGCATGAGGCGGGCGGTTGGCGTCTTGAACCGGACTACACCGAGCGCGCCATCTATCCAGCGCGCGGCGCCATCCACCTGGGCGGCATCACGCTGCAGACCGGCCAAATGGCGCTGCTCGCCCCCGGCCAGACCGCGGAGGTGCAAGCCGATGCCGGCACCGAAGCCGTGCTGATCGCCGGCGAGCCCTTGGATGGCCCACGCTTCATCCACTGGAACTTCGCCTCCAGCCGGCGCGAGCGCATCGAGCAGGCCCGGGCCGACTGGGCCGCCGAGCGCTTCCCCACCATCCCGGGCGACGAGCGCGAGCGCATTCCGCTGCCGGTGCGGTAGACGGCATGCCCGATGCGTCGCGTCGTCAAACGTGACGCAAACACGCATTTCGATACACAGATTTCCAGCGTTTGTGCCCATGATTGCCACGTAGCAGCAATTGGGGAGACAAACCATGAGCAGCATTCCCGCGTCGGCTGCGGCGCCCACGTCCACCGCCGCCACCATCGCCGCCCGCATCGACCGCCTGCCGCCATCAAACACGGTGCGCAATATGGTCGTGCTGCTGTCGCTCGGCGGCTGCTTCGAGTTCTACGACCTGTTCCTCACCGCCTACATCGCCCCCGGCATGTTCAAGAGCGGGGTGTTCACGGCCACCACCAAGGCATTTCTCGGCTTCGAGGGCATCGCCAGCTTCGTTGCCGCGCTGTTCCTGGGCCTGTGGGTGGGCACGTTGTTCGTGAGCTGGTTCTCGGACCGCTACGGCCGGCGGCCGGTTACACCTGGGCGCTGGTCTGGTACTGCATCGCCACCCTCATCATGGCGTTTCAGCAGACGGCGATGAGCATCGACATCTGGCGCTTCATTGCCTCCATCGGCATCGGCGTCGAACTGGTGAACATCGACGCCTATGTCTCGGAACTGGCACCGCAGGCCAAGCGCGGTTCGTACTTTGCGATGAACCAGTTCATCACCTTCAGCGCCGTGCCCATCGTCGCGTTTCTCGGCTGGCTGCTGGTGCCCCACACCCTGGCCGGGCTGGACGGCTGGCGCTGGGTGGCCATCATCGGCGCAGTGGGCGCCATTCCCATCTGGTTCATTCGCCTGGGGCTGCCGGAATCGCCGCGCTGGCTGGAGCGCAAGGGCCGCGTGGCCGAGGCCGACGCCATCCTGCAGCGCATCGAAGCCAAGGTGACGGCCGAGACCGGACAGGCGCTGCCGCAACCACATGTGGTGCCGGGCGAAACCGCCGAAGTGCAGGGCCGCTGGAGCGAGATCTGGAGCGCGGCATACCGCAAGCGCACCATCATGCTCATCATGTTCAACATCCTGCAAACCGTGGGCTATTACGGCTTTGCCAGTTGGGCGCCGACCTATCTCATCGCCAAGGGTTACGACATTCCGAAGTCGCTGCTCTACACCTTCATCATCGCCATCGCCTACCCGGTGTCCTCGCTCATCGGCACCACCTTCGGCGACCGCTTCGAGCGCAAATGGCTGATCGTGGTTCCCGCGCTGGGCGTGGCGCTGTTCGGGCTGCTGTTCGCCAACGCCGGCGGCGCTGCGGCCATCATCCTGTTCGGCATTCTCGTGACCTTCTGCAACAACATCATGAGTTATGCCTTCCACGCCTACCAGAGCGAGCTGTACCCCACGCGCATCCGAGCCCAGGCCGTGGGCTTCGTCTATTCGTTCAGCCGCATCAGCGCGGTGATCAGCGGCTTCATCATCGCCGACCTGCTCAAGACGTCGGGCGATGTCGGCGTGTTCACCTTCATCGCCGCCGCCATGGTGGGCGTGGCCATCGTCATCGGCATCATGGGGCCGAAGGCGACGCAGCGCCGCCTGGAAGACATCGCCCGCTGAGCGCGGACCAGCGAACAGGCCTGCGCCTGTTCGCGCGCCGCGCGAAGGATCTCGCGGCATACTTGCCGCGTACCTCCGCCACGGACCAGCTACGGAGTTGCGCCTGTCGGCAGGCCTTGCGCAGCGTCTCGCCGCGTGCATGCTCCGTACCACCGGCCACGGACCAGCCTCCCTGGACCGCCTTCACCGCGGCCGGGGATAATGGCGTCACCCCATACCAGGAGGCTGCCATGAATCCCGCAAGCAACCGGCCGTACCGCCACGTACCCGCAGGCCAGGCCCTGGCCTGGTGGGGTGAGGGCTGGCGCAGTTTCATGCGCGCACCGCTGCCCTGGGTGGGCCTGAGCATCGGCCTGCTCATCATCCTGCTGGTGTTGCGCGCCTTGCCACTGGGCGGGCTGTTGTCGCAATGGCTCAGCCTGCCGCTGTTCGCCCTGGGCGCGGTGTATGCCTCCTTCCTACGCCGGCGCTGGGCGCAGGCGCGCAGCATCACGCCGCAGGGCATGCCGGTGGAGCCGGCCACCGAGGGTGCGCTGCGGGACTCCACCCAGCTTTGGAAGGACCGCGTCGGCCCCTTGCTGCTGGTGTCGGTGCTCGTGCTGGTGCTGGGCGGCGCCTTCGGTGCCTTGCTGGTGCTGGGCGTGGGCGCGATGTTCGGCGTCGGCCTGGCGAGCATGGGAGCGCTGTCGCACTTGATGACGCCGGGTTTGGGGATGATGGCCGGCCTGGGCGCCGTCGCCAGCGGCATGTTCACACTGATGCTGCTGGCGCTGCTCGCACTGTTCCTGCTGAACGTCGCGTTCTGGTTCGTCAACACCCTGGTCACGCTGGGCGGCGTGGCGCCGTGGGATGCTATTCAGCTGTCGTTCAAGGCCGGCTTCGCCAACTTCGGCGCGCTGCTGCTGTTCACGCTGCTGCTCATCCCCATCGGCTTCGTCGCCATGATTCCGATGGGCCTGGGCCTGCTGGTGCTGCTGCCGGTGTTGTCGGGGGCGTCGTACGCGTCGTATCAGGACGTGTTCGGGCAAGCGTCCAGCCCGGTTGAACCACGCGATCAGGCGCCTGGCTTCGTCGGTTGAAAGCGCGTTCCTCCTTCCCCAAAACCAAACCTCGCCGATGGACGTCAACACTTACCTGCGCGACCATATCCGCACCGTGCCCGACTGGCCCGCGCCCGGCGTGCAGTTCCGCGACATCACGCCCTTGCTGCAGAACCCGCGCGTGTTCCGCGTGCTGATCGACCAGTTCGTGCACCGCTACATGGCGCCCGAACTGCGGCCGGACGTGGTGGCCGGCATCGACGCGCGCGGCTTCATCCTCGGCGCGGTGATTGCCTACGAACTCAATATCGGCTTCGTTCCCATCCGCAAAAAAGGCAAACTGCCTTACGCCACGGTGGAGGAAAGCTACGAGCTGGAATACGGCAGCGCCACGGTGGAAATCCACACCGACGCGGTGCGGCCGGACAACCGCGTGCTGTTGATCGACGACCTCATCGCCACCGGCGGCACCATGATGGCCGGCAAGCGCCTGCTGGAGAAACTCGGCGCCCGCGTGATCGAAGGCGCCGCCATCGTCGATCTGCCCGAACTCGGGGGCTCGACCGCGCTGCGCGCCAGCGGGCTGTCGCTGTTCACCCTGGTGGACTACGCCGGTGCTTGAGCGCCGCCGCGCCTGTTGCAAGCTCGCCGCCTGCGCCGTCCTCGGTGCCTGGCTCGGCGTACCGGCAGCGCTGGCGCAGACCGCGCCCGAGGTCTCCATCGCCAGCGTCAACGGCATCAACTTCCAGGGCCAAACCGCGGTGCTGGACCTGACGCTGTCGATCCGCAACACCGCCGGCCTCGCCCTGCCGCTGCAGGCGCTGCGTTTCCATTGCGGGTTCAACGGCATCGACGTGGCGCAGGGCCAAAGCACCACCCCGGTCAACATCCCCGCAGGCGGCCGGGCCATGGTGCCGGTGCGCCTGGACGTCGACAGCGCCAGCCTGCTGGGCGTCCTTGCCAACCTACCCCCCGACGGCCAGGTGAATTACCAACTCCAGGGCCACGCCGAGATCGGCCTGACCATGCTGCAGATCCCGTTCAGCCACCAAGGCGTGATTGCACTGCGTTGAATCTGCTGGCTCCTCGACGTCAATGTCGACACCAACGAGCACCGCGAAACGCGCTGAACGCCGCAGCACAAGATTTGCTCGTCACCTCTGCATTTTCCCGCGACACGGGCGGAAACGGGAACTCGTCGTCGCCAAGCGGGACACCGGGTTGACCCAGAAGAATTACACATCCAGGTTCGCCGCGCGCAGGGCGTTGGTTTCGATGAAGTCGCGGCGCGGCTCGACATCGTCGCCCATGAGCATGGTGAACACGCGATCGGCCTCGATGGCATCGTCGATCTGCACGCGCAACATGCGCCTCACGGCTGGATCCATCGTGGTTTCCCAGAGCTGGATGGGGTTCATTTCACCCAGGCCCTTGTAACGCTGGCGGCCGACGCTGGCTTCGGCCAGGCGCAGCAGCCAGGTCATGGCTTCGCGGAAGTCGGCCACCGCGGTTTGTTTGGCGTTGTCGCCCTGGCCCTTGCTGACCACGGCGCCTTGGGCGAGCAGGCCGGTGAAGGTCTGCGCGGTTTGCGCCAGCACGGCGTAGTCGGCGCCGTGCGCGAAGTCGGCGGTGATGACGCTTGCGCGCACATTGCCGTGGTGATGCCGGGCGATGCGCAGAAATTGCTTGTCGCTGCGCGGATCAGTTTCAGCCTGCACATTGGGCACCACGCCATTGACGTGGGCCGCCAGCAAGGAGGCCTGCAGCCGGGCGGCGGACTCGGTCGCCTGCTCGGGCGTGTCGAGCGCGATGGCCACGCCGTTGGCGATGGCGCGCAGCGCCTCCTCGTCCATGAAGGCGGACAAGCGCGCGATGACGCCCTCGGCCAGCATGTACTGGCGCGCGAGTTGCTGCAAGGCATCGCCCGTGAGGGTGGTGGCGTCGGGCTGCGCGCTGGTGAGAATGGCGGCGTCGCGCAGCGCCACTTGCAGCAGGTAGGCGTCGAGCTCGTGCGCATCTTTGAGGTACTGCTCGTCCTTGCCGTGCTTGACCTTGTAGAGCGGCGGCTGGGCGATGTAGACATGGCCGCGCTCGACCAGTTCGGCCATCTGGCGGTAGAGGAAAGTGAGCAGCAGGGTGCGTATGTGGGCGCCATCGACGTCGGCGTCGGTCATGATGATGATGCGGTGATAGCGCAGCTTGGCGACGTCGAAATCGTCCTTGCCGATCCCGGTCCCCAGAGCGGTGATGAGGGTGAGGATTTCATTGCTGGTGAGCAGCTTTTCGTAGCGCGCTTTTTCCACATTCAGAATCTTGCCGCGCAGTGGCAGGATGGCCTGGAACTTGCGGTCGCGCCCCTGCTTGGCCGAGCCGCCGGCGGAGTCGCCCTCGACGATGTAGATCTCGCACAGCGCCGGATCCTTCTCCTGGCAGTCGGCCAGCTTGCCGGGCAGGCCCATGCCGTCGAGCACGCCTTTGCGGCGCGTGAGTTCGCGTGCCTTGCGCGCGGCTTCGCGGGCGCGGGCCGAATCCACGATCTTGCTGCAAATCACCTTGGCATCGTTCGGGTTCTCCTGCAGGTAGTCGGTGAGGGCCTTGGCCACCACATCTTCCACCGGGGCGCGAACTTCGCTGGACACCAGCTTGTCCTTGGTCTGGCTGGAGAACTTGGGGTCGGGCACTTTCACCGACAGCACGCAGGTCAGGCCCTCGCGCATGTCGTCGCCAGTGACCTCGACCTTGGCCCTCTTCGCCAGCTCGGTGTCGTCGATGTATTTGTTGATGACGCGGGTCATGGCCGCGCGCATGCCGGTGAGGTGGGTGCCGCCGTCGCGTTGCGGAATGTTGTTGGTGTAGCAGAGCATGTTCTCGGCATAGCCATCGTTCCACTGCATCGCCACTTCGGAAATGATGGGCGATCCCTGCTCGGTCATCTTCTCGCCCATGGCGTAGAAAATCGTCGGGTGCAGCACGCTCTTGCCGCGATTGATGTATTCGACGAAACCCTTGACCCCGCCGGTGTAGGCGAAGTTCTCTTCCTTGCCCTGGCGCTCGTCGACCAGGCGAATCTTCACGCCGTTGTTGAGGAAGGAAAGCTCGCGCAGACGTTTGGCCAGCACGTCGTAGTGAAAATCGACGTTGTCGAAAATTTCGGTGTCGGGCAGGAAATGCACCTCGGTGCCGCGTTTGTCCGTCTTGCCCTGCACCCGCATGGGCGACAGTTCGATGCCGTCCTGCAGCTCGGTGATGCGGTTCTGCACCGCGCCGCGGGCGAACTCCAGCACATGTACCTGGCCGTCGCGGCGCACGGTCAGGCGCAGCCACTGCGACAGCGCATTGACACAGCTCACCCCCACGCCGTGCAGGCCGCCCGAGACCTTGTAGCTGTTCTGGTTGAACTTGCCGCCGGCGTGCAATTCGGTGAGCGCAATTTCCGCCGCGCTGCGCTTGGGTTCGTGCTTGTCGTCGTGCTTGATGCCGATGGGGATGCCGCGACCGTTGTCGGTCACGCTGATGGAGTTGTCGGAATGGATGGTGACGACGATATCGTCGCAATAGCCGGCCAGCGCTTCGTCGATGGAGTTGTCCACCACCTCGAACACGAGATGGTGCAGGCCGGTGCCGTCCGAGGTGTCGCCGATGTACATGCCCGGGCGCTTGCGCACAGCCTCCAGCCCTTCGAGGATCTGGATGGACGATTCGCTGTAGCTTTGTCCTGCGTTGGCGGCGTCGCTGGGGGTTGGGCTGGTGCTGGAATTCGTGGTATCGCTCATGAGGAAGCTCGGTCAAAACATCGGAAACCACAGGCCAAGTCGACGCCTGCATGGTCGAAAATCTGGAGAGTGTTCGCGTGTGGTGCGGGAACGCGGCGAGGCAACTGTCGGCGCATGGCATCAGATCCGCATGGGCATGACCACGTACTTGAAGGTGGCGTCGTCAGGCAGGGTCAGCAGCACGCTGCTGTTGCCGTCCAGCAGATCGAGGCGCACGGTTTCGCCGGGAAGGTTGGAAAGGACGTCGATCAGGTAAGCCACGTTGAAACCAATTTCAATGGCGTCGCCGTTGTACTCCACATCGAGTTCCTCCTGCGCTTCTTCCTGCTCGGCATTGGTGGAGGAAATGCGCAGGGTCGCAGGTTCGAGATTGATGCGTACGCCCTTGAACTTGTCGCTCGTGACGATGGCCACGCGCTGCAGCGCCGCCAGCAAAGCCTGCCTTGCCAGCGTCAAATGAAATTTGTGGCCCTTGGGCACGACGCGCTGATAGTCGGGGAACTTGCCCTCCACCAGCTTGCTGACCAGGTCCATGGTGCCGAACGTGAGCCGCGCCTGATTCGAGGCGAAGCGCATCTCGATGGGCTCGTCGCCATCGCTCAGCAGTCGCAGCAATTCCATCACCGTCTTGCGCGGCAGAATCACTTCGCGCTTGTCGGCCAGGCCTTCGACCTGCGTCGTCACCAGCGCCAGGCGGTGGCCATCGGTCGACACCAGGGTGAGTTGATGACCGTCCGCCACCAGCAGCAGACCGTTGAGGTAGTAGCGAATGTCGTGCTGCGCCATGGCGAAATGCACCAGCCCCAGCATGCGCTTGAGCTGGCCCTGCGCCATCACCAGGGGCTGGGCGGAATAGTCGGCAGCTTCTTTCACCAACGGGAAGTCGTCGGCCGGCAGGGTCTGCAGGGAAAACCGCGACTTGCCACAGCGGACCGTGAACTTGCCGTCCATCCATTCCAACGTCGCGTCCGCAGCAGGAGCAGCACGCAAGATGTCGATCAACTTGCGCGCATTCACCGTGGTGGGTTGCAGATCCGCGCTGGCCGCATGGCCCTCACCCACGGCGGTGCGCATGCGCATCTGAATTTCCATATCGCTGGTGGTCAAGGCCAGATCATCGCCTTGCGGCTGCATGAGCACATTGGCCAGTACCGGCAGTGTCTGCCGCCGTTCCACGATTCCGGCCACACCCCCCAACCCCTTGAGCAAGGCCTCACGCGATACGCTTAGTCTGTTCATTGTGAATCTTCCTTTTCAGAATAGGACTAGTAACAGGAGAGCCGACGTTCTTGCGGATAAGTCATTTTCTTTTTTTATATCAAAGACTTGCAAAATTTTTGCGCTGGGGACAACGCAGCAAGTTTAGGCGCGTCAACATGAACAACTCGAGCCGCTGCGGCGTCAGGCCATGCTTGTTCAACCTTGGCCCACAATCCGTCCACAGCCTTGTTCATCCCTTCAGGGTTTGTTCCAGCACATGCAGTTGCTGGTTGAGTTCTTGCATGCGCGTGCGCTCCTGCGTCATCTTGCGCACGGCATGCAGAACCGTGGTGTGGTCCCGGCCGCCGAAAAGCTCGCCAATCTCGGGCAGGCTTTTCTGTGTGAGTTCCTTGGCCAGATACATGGCGATTTGCCGCGGCCGGGCGATGGATGCGGGGCGGCGCTTGGAATACATATCGGCCACTTTGATCTTGTAGAAGTCCGCCACGGTCTTCTGGATGTTCTCGACCGAGACCTGCCGGTTCTGCAGCGACAGCAGATCTTTCAGCGCCTCGCGCGCCAGGCCGATGGAAATCTCCTCGCCCGAAAACCGCGCATAAGCCAGGATCTTGCGCAGTGCGCCTTCGAGTTCGCGCACGTTGGAGCGCACATTCTTCGCGACGAAGAAGGCCACGTCCTCACCCAGGCTCACCAGCTCGACCTCGGCCTTGCGCAGCAGGATGGCCACGCGCATTTCCAGCTCCGGCGGCTCCAGCGCCACGGTCAGGCCCGAGTCGAAGCGCGAGGTCAGGCGGGCGTCGATTTCCTGCAATTCCTTGGGATAGGTGTCACTCGTGAGAATGATTTGCGCCCGTTTCGCCGCCAAGGCTTCAAAGGTGTAGAAAAACTCTTCCTGCGTTTTTTCCTTGCCGGCGAAAAACTGCACGTCGTCGATCAGCAGCAAGTCCAGCGAGTGGTAATAGCGCTTGAACTCGTCGAACGTCTTGCGCTGGTAGGCCTTCACCACTTCGCTCACGAACTGCTCGGCCTGCAGATAGCGAATGCGCGCCCCGGGCTTGGCCGCCAGCAAGGCGTTGCCCACGGCCTGCACCAAGTGCGTCTTGCCCAGGCCCACGCCCCCGTACAGAAACAGCGGGTTGTAGGACTTGCCGGGATTTTCCGAAACTTGCAGCGCCGCCGCGCGCGCCAACTGGTTGGCCTTGCCCGGAACCAGACTCTCGAAGGTCAGCGCGGGGTTGAGCCGCGAGCGCTCGATCGCCTCGGATTCCTGCAAGGACGCAGCAGCCCGTGCCTCGGCAGCCTGGGTCGCGGCACTGGTGTTTAGGACACCATGCCCGGCACGGGCCATGCCATTCCTGGCCGCGGCGTTTTGCAGGTCCTCGGCGGCGTCGACGCGCTGCACCGCAGCGGCGGGTTTGTGCACATGTTTTTGAATCGCAAACTCGAGTTGCACCGGCCGTCCTGCGGCATTGGCCAGCGCCTGGCTGATGCGCTCGCCGTACTGCGCCCGCAGCCAATCCATTTTGAAGCGGTTGGGCACGGCCAGCGTGGCCGTGGAGTGATCGTCGCTCCAACTAGGCGGCGCGAGAGGCTTGATCCAGGCGGAGAATTGCTGGACGGGGATTTCGCCAGCAAGCTGGGTATAACAGGCTTGCCAGATCTGTTCGAGGGACATGTGGGTCGATGGACACTGTTGGTTTTCGCTGGCGTCGGGTGTGTGGCACCGGGATCGCCGCGCCCACGTTGCGATCGCTGGATTCAGTCAGAGCCGGGCGTTTCATGGACGCGGCGGTCGTGCAACCGAAAAGCCATCGACGGTGGGAATTTATGGTCTTCCAGTTTAGTCCAACAGGCGGAGTTATCCACAGACCCGGCCACTCAAATTTTTAGCCAGACGCGCCATCGCGATCTCGCCGGGCTTGGCGTCAAGACCCGGCTCCCAGCAACGCCGGTTTGCCAAGTTGATTCGCGTGCATTGACATCTTGAGCCTAATTTGTTGAAATCACATGTTTTTCACAAAATTCACATGGCCTTGGCCATTGACTTTGTTCGAGCTTGCGAGGATAAGGATCGAATGCGTCCGGACCAGGGAATGCATCCAGACCAAGCCAGCAGGCATCGCGATCACGCCAGGATCGCCAGAATCATCCCAGATCAGCCCCACCGAGTCTCATCATGAAACGTACCTATCAGCCGTCCAAGACCCGTCGCAAACGTACCCACGGTTTTCTGGTGCGCATGCGCACCGTAGGCGGCCGCGCCGTGATCAACGCCCGTCGCGCGAAGGGCCGCAAGCGCTTGGCGGTCTAAGTTTGGCGGTCCAGGGGCGCGCGCCGGTTTTCATGCATCCAGGGCAGCGGCGCCATGCCAGCTGCTCCAGTTTCAGCCCACGATGAAGGCTGCCTGAACCCAGGCAAGCGCTCGTGGGCTTTGCTGTTTGCAGCGCTTCGATGAAGAACCTGGGTGTACGACCTCGATGCGCTGTCTTGATCCCGGTGCAGCCGGTAGACCGCCGCAACGGCAGACAACCACCGCACAAGCTTGGGGAACGCCGATGAGACCATCGCAGATCGCCGCTGGGCAGACGGTGTCGGGGCAAGCCACGTTTGGGGCATTCCCCCCCAATGCGAACGTCGATTTGTTCGATGTGCGAATCGTTCCACTGGACCAGCCGCAATCCTTCTTGGCCAGCCTGCGTGCGCCTGGCCTGCAGGCGCAGGAGTTTCGACTGCACCATCGCAGCTTGCTCGCGTTCGAGGCCGAGCGCCTGGGCTTGACGCCGCCAAAACCGGCCTGGCCGGACACGGAAAGTTCGATCGCAGGCGCCGCGCCCGTGAGGCCGGGCGCCAGCCCCATGGCGCCTCGCTGCTGCGTGCTGGGTTTCGTCCTGCCCAAGCGGGTGTGCAAGCATGCCGTGCGCCGCAACCTGATTCGCCGCCATATGCGCGAAGGCTTGCGCGCACATCTGCTGCAGGCGCCGGACTGGCCGCTGGAGCCGCCGGTGCTGGTGCTCAAGCTCACGCGCAAATTGCCCGAAACCTTCAGCAGTGCGCGTTCGCCGTTGCTGGGCCGCTATGTGCGGCAGCAACTCCAGGCCTTGCTGAACCAGTATTCGGCGCGGTTGGCACGCCTGCCCGTGGCCGATGTGCGGAGTTTGTCATGAGGCGTTTGTTGATGCTGTTGGTGCGCGGCTACCAGTTGCTGCTCAGTCCCTGGGTGGGAGGTCAATGCCGCTTCACGCCGACTTGCTCGCAATACACCCTCGACGCATTGCGCCAGCATGGCTCCGCACGGGGCAGCTATCTGGGGATGATGCGCATCGTGCGTTGCAACCCCTGGTGCGAGGGTGGCCACGATCCCGCACCCCGTGTTTTTCGCTGGGCTGCCTGGCGCCGCGACGAGCTGCCGGACGACGGCTTCGATTCACCCGCGCAAGATGCGCCCGCAGCTGCTGGCAAGCCGCTGAAAGATACTGTCACGCCGCCTCAGGTCTAATACCCGGTTGACCGCAGCCTCCCCTCCAGCTTCTCTCCGAATTTCAACCGCATTGCCGCAGGATTTCGCATGGACTTTCGCCGCTCCGTTTTGTGGGTGATTTTCACCATCTCGGTGATCTTTTTGTACAACTCCTGGCTGCGCTACAACGGCCAGAGCGGCCTGTTTGGCGAAGCGCCGGTGGCCACGGCTCCTGCGCCTGCGGCCGTCGGCCGCTCGGGCGATGTGCCCACGCCCACCGCGTCGGTCGCCGCCGCGCCGCCCGGCGGGGTGCCCGCGCCCGCGGTGGCAACTGCCGCAACGTCACCCGCTGCCCAGCTCACCACCATCCGCACCGACGTGCTGGACATGAAGGTGTCGAGCGAGGGCGGCAATCTGGTCTACGCGCGGCTGCTGGACTACACCAGCCATGCCGATGCCAAGGATGACGTGGTGCTGTTCGACAACAGCGGCAGCAACATCTATATGGCGCAAAGCGGGTTGGTGGGCGGCGACTTCCCCAACCACAAGACGCCGATGACGCTGCTGCCCGGGCCGACCGACATGGGCTCGGCCGACACGCTCACGGTGCGCCTGCAGTCGCCGGTGGTGGGCGGGCTGCAGCTCACGCGCAGCTACACCTTCAAGCGCGGCAGCTATGTGATCGCGGTGCGCAACACCGTCGTCAACAAGGGCGCGGCGCCAGCGACGGCCCAGCTTTACATGCAACTCGTGCGCGACGGCAACGACCCGAGCACCGGCACCCACTTCTATCACACCTTCACCGGCCCCACGATCTACGACAGCAAGGACAAGTTCCAGAAATACGAGTTCAAGGACATCAGCGACCAGGTCAAGACCATCAAGAGCGAAGATGGCTGGCTGGCGATGGTGCAGCATTACTTCGTCACCGCCTGGCTGCCGCAGCCGGACAAGGGCGCCCGCGAGTTCTATCTGCGCAAGCTCGAGCCCAATCTGTATGCGGTCGGCGTGATGCTGCCGCTGCCGACGCTCGCGCCGGGGGCGCAGACGGTGCAGAACGACACGCTGTATGTCGGTCCCGAGATCGAGAGCCAGCTCGCCGGCCTGGCGCCCGGCTTCGAGCTGGTGAAGGACTACGGCTGGGTGACCATCATCGCCAAGCCGCTGTTCTGGGTGCTGGAGCAGGTTCACAAGGTGCTGGGCAACTGGGGTTGGTCCATCATCGGCCTGACCATCCTGCTCAAGCTGCTGTTCTTCCCGCTCACGGCCGCCAGCTACAAGTCGATGGCGCGGATGAAGGCCGTGGCCCCGCGCCTGACGGCGCTGCGCGAGCGCCACAAGGACGACCCGGCGGCGATGAATGCCGCCATGGTGGAGATGTACCGCAAGGAGAAGATCAACCCGCTGGGCGGCTGCCTGCCCATCGTGATTCAGATTCCGGTGTTCATCGCGCTCTACTGGGTGCTGCTGTCCAGCGTCGAGTTGCGCGGGGCGCCGTGGATGTTGTGGATCCACGATCTCTCGGCCAAGGATCCGTTCTACATCCTGCCGGTGATCATGACGGGGACCTCGTTCCTGCAAGTCATGCTCAACCCCAAGCCGCCCGATCCGATGCAGGCGCGGCTGATGATGATCATGCCGCTGGCGTTCTCGGTGATGTTCTTCTTCTTCCCGGCCGGCCTGGTGCTGTACTGGCTGACGAACAACATCTTCTCCATCGCCCAGCAGTGGTTCATCAACAAGAAAATGGGCGTGCCGGAATTCACCCAACCCAAGTGAACGGCACGGCGTTCGCTGCTGCGGGCGGTGTGAGGCCGCAGATTCAGTCCGCGACCTTCGACCCGCGATGAACCCGCTGGCGCAGCAGGCGGACCCCATCGCCGCCGTGGCCACCGCGCCGGGCCGCGGCGCGGTCGGCATCGTGCGGGCCACGGGCCGCGACTTGCGTGACCTGGTTCGCGCGCTGTGCGGGCGCGACCTCGAACCGCGCCACGCCACGCTGCTGCCGTTTCGCGACGCCGAGGGGTGCGTCATCGACACCGGGTTGGCGCTGCATTTCCCGGCGCCGCATTCCTACACCGGCGAAGACGTGCTGGAGTTGCAGGTGCACGGCGGTCCAGTGGTGCTGCAACTGCTGCTGCTGCGCTTGCTGGAACTGGGCCGCGACAGCGGGCTGCGCCCGGCCGAACCGGGCGAGTTCACCCAGCGCGCGTTTCTCAACGGCAAGCTCGATCTGGCGCAGGCCGAAGCCGTCGCCGACCTGATCGATGCCACCACGGCAACCGCGGCGCGCAGCGCCTCGCGCTCGCTTGCCGGCGAGTTGTCGCAGCGGGTGCTCGCACTGGCGGATCGCCTGCGCGAGCTTCGCGCCCTGGTGGAGGCGACGCTGGATTTTCCCGAGGAAGACATCGACTTCATCCGCGCCGCGGGCGTGGCCGGCCGGCTGCAGGCGTTGCAGGAGCAGCTGGCGGCGATGTTGGCGCGCACCCGCCAGGGGGCGCTGCTGCGCGAGGGCCTGCATGTGGTGCTGGCCGGCCAGCCGAACGTGGGCAAGAGCTCGCTGCTCAACGCCCTGGCGGGGGCGGAGCTGGCCATCGTCACCGACGTGCCCGGCACCACGCGCGACCGCGTCAGCCAGGCCATCCAGATCGAGGGCGTGCCGCTGCACATCATCGACACCGCGGGGCTGCGTGACACGGGTGACGCCGTCGAGCGCATCGGCGTGGCGCGCAGCTGGGACGCGATTGCCGAGGCCGACGCCGTGGTTTTCCTGCACGACCTCACCCGTCTGCACGAACCCGATTACGCGCTGGCCGAGGCGCAAATTGCCGCCAGCCTGGCGCGGCACCGCCCGGCGCTGCTGCATGCCTGGAACAAGGTCGACGCGCTGGACGCGGCCGTGGCCGAAGTCAGGCGCCGGCAATTCTGCCAGGCGATGGGCTGGGCTGAGGACGAGACCGCTGTGCTGAATTTTTCAGCGCGCCAGCACACCGGGCTGGACGCGCTGCGCCAGGCCCTGCTCGCCGGCTGTGGCTGGCGGACGCTGCCCGAGGGCGTGTTTCTCGCCCGCGCCCGCCATGTCCAGGCGCTCGAGGCCTGCGCCGCGCATCTCATGGTGGGACAGGGGCTGCTAGGCGCGGCCGTGCCGGCACTCGACCTGCTGGCCGAGGAACTTCGGCTGGCGCATCAGCCGCTGATGGCGATCACCGGCGAAGTGACGGCGGATGATTTGCTTGGCGACATTTTCAGCCGCTTTTGCATCGGCAAGTAAATGGCGGGGAACATTGAGCGCGCGTCCGGCTCCGACCAACATGGGGCATGGCGCGCATCGTTTGCGTTGTAGATTGGGAGACGGACATGGGTGAATTCAGCATCTGGCATTGGCTCATCGTGCTGGTGATTGTGATGATGGTGTTCGGCACCAAGAAGTTGAAGAACATCGGCACTGATCTGGGCCAGGCGGTGAAGGGCTTCAAGGACGGCATCCGCGACGCCGAGTCGACCGAAGCGGCGGCGTCCACCGCGACGACGCCCCCGACGCCGGCTTCTGCCGCCAACGCCGCGGGCGAAGTCAGCCGCAAGTTGACGGCGCACGATGTTGTGGACGTGGCCGAAGTGCCCGCCAAGACCACGACGCAAGAGCCGCGCTGACGCGGGCCGGTCTTCGCACGTTCGCGCCTGGCGCGTCGTGCATTCGAACCCGAAGCCGGCTTGGCCGGTTCAGCGCAGCCGCTCCACGGCCTTGGGGTTGAGCAGGCCGTCGGTGCGGCCGGCGGCGAAATGCGCGATGGCGGCAAAGGCCTGGCCGAACAGGTGCTCGTAATGCTCCAGTTCCACATAGCCGACATGAGGCGTGCAGATGGCGTTCTCCAGGCGCAGCAGCGGATTGCCCCGCATGATGGGTTCGGACTCGAACACGTCCACCGCCGCCATGCCGGGGCGGCCGCGGTTGAGCGCCGAAACCAGCGCGTCCGGGGCGATGAGTTCGGCGCGCGCGGTGTTCACCAACACGGCCTGAGGCTTCATCTGCGACAGGTCGGCCAGGGTGATGAGGCCGCGCGTCTCGTCGTTCAGGCGCAGGTGCAAGGAGAGCACATCGCTTTGCGCGAAGAGGACTTCGCGGCTTTCGGCCACCTCCAGGCCCTGCTCCGCCGCGGCATGACGCGACGCTTCGCGTCCCCACACCAACACCCGCATGCCGAAGGCCTGGCCGTAGCCGGCCACGATGCGGCCGATGCGGCCATAGCCCCAAATGCCCAAGGTCTTGCCGGCCAGGCGCTGGCCCAGGCCGAAGTTCACGGGCATGGATTGCGACTTCAGCCCCGGCTGCTGCCAGGCGCCTTGCTTCAGGCTGGCGACATGCTGCGGCAGGCGCCGCATCGCCGCCATGATGAGGGCCCAGGTGAACTCGGCCGCAGGCGCGGCGTCGACACTGCCTTCGACCACGCCGATGCCGAGCTGGGTGCAGGCGTCCACATCCAGATGGGCGCCGGCGCGCCCGGTCTGCACCACCAGCTTGAGCTTGGGGCACTTCTCCAGCACCGCACGGTTCAGCGTGGTGCGCTCGCGATTGAGCACCACCACCTGGGCATCGCGCAAACGCACGGCCAACTGGCCGGAGCCCTTCACGTTGTTGTTGAACACTTTGACGTCGTGCCCGCTCAGGTTGGCGAAACAGGCCAACTTGCGCACGGCGTCCTGATAGTCATCCAGGATCACGATATTCATGGCGCAACTGTAGCGCGCCCGCCGCGCGCTCAAGCTTCAAACTTGCGTCCCGATGTCACATCGGGCGCGTGCCCAGTGGCCCATGACGACCGGATTTCACAGGGGCTCCCCGGAGGTTTGGCGAAATCCCTAAAGGGGGTTTCCCGAGTTTTGCTGCACTGCAGCTTGAATCTAGGGGGGCGGATGGAATATAAGTACAGATCAATATTGCATCGGACGCAGCGCGTTCACCCCACAAAATCAACGAGGCCATCATGGACGTCCAAGGCAAACGCAACATCCCCCTCACCCCGGAACAAACGTGGAAAGCGCTCAACACCACGGCCATGCTCAAAGCCTGCATTCCGGGCTGCGAGTCGGTCACGCAGACTGGTGACGGCCAGTTCGAGGTCGTGCAGGTTTTGAACATTGCGAGCTACAAGACCCGTTTTTCCAGCACCCTGACGCTGGAAGACGTGAATCCACCGCACAGCTACGTGCTGCGTTTCGAGGGCAATGGCGGCAATGCGGGCTTCGGCCTGGGTCGGGCGCTCATCGCCCTGCAGCCCAGCGACGGCGGCACGCAGATGAACTACCAGGCGAGCGCCGAGGTCGGCGGCGCCATCGCGCAGATGGGCCAGAGCGCGGTGGACCAGGCGGTCAAGGGGCTGATCGAGGATTTCTTCGCCCGCTTCGAGCGCAATGTGCGCGGCGAGGATGGCGGCCTCATGCCCAACAGCATGGTCGAGCGCCTGTGGCTCAAGATGCCGCCCTGGGCCTGGGCCATCTCCACGCTGGTGGCGGTGTTCATCATCTACTGGGGCCTGCACGGCACCTGGTGAGGGCGCACTGGGCGCGCGGCCCGGGCCGACTCGCCGGCCGATTCAACCCGCCAACGTGGTTGGCGCGGGCGCGGCCTCGGCCTGGGTTTGGTGTTCGCGCAACTGCGCGTCGCCTTGCAGGATGTCTTCCAGTTCGGCACTGGCCGTTTTCGACAGGGCAATGAGCGCCGCCTGGTCGTGATACACCGCCTGCTGGCGCTCCAGCAGACGGGCGTCGTGGGCGGCGAACAAGGCGGCGAAGCGCTCCACATCCAGTTCCGGCCGCACCGTTTTCAGCGCCAGCTTGCCCAGCTCGACGCTGGACCACCAGGTTTCGCGCATCGCCTCGCGTACGCCCATCTCGCGCAGGCGCATGAGGTGGGTGCGGTTGCGCGCCCGCGCCAGCAGCGGCACGTCGGGGAAATGCATGCGCATCAACGCGGCAATCTTCAGGCTGGTTTCGACGTCGTCCACCGCCAGCACGAACAGGCGCGCCTCGCCCACATGGGCGGCGTGCAGCAATGCCAGGCGGCTGGCGTCGCCGTAGTAGATCTTGTTGCCGAAACGGCGCACGAAATCGACCTGCTCCGGGCTTGCGTCCAGTGCCGTGAACTCCACGCCCTGGGCGTTGAGCATGCGTCCGACCACCTGGCCGAAACGGCCGTAGCCGGCGATGACGACGGGCTTGGCGGGCTCGTCGATGGCGCTGAACGCGGGCTTGGCGCGCTCCCGCATCCAGGGCGCCACGAGCTTGTCGTTCAGCATCAGCAGGAAGGGCGCGAGCGCCATGGACACGGCCACGGCCACGGTCAGCAACGCCGTTGTCGAAAGGTCGAGCAGGCCGCCGCTCTGGGCGCTGGACAGCAATACGAAAGCGAACTCGCCGCCGCAGGCGAGGATGATGGCCAGCGGTCGGCTGAGCGCGTCGCCGCCGCCGAGGGCGCGGCGCCCGGCATACAGCACGCCGGCCTTGAACAGCAGGATGCCCGCTCCCAGGCCCAGCACCAGCAGGGGTCGGGCCGCCACCAGCGACAGCTGGATGCCCATGCCGACGGCGATGAAGAACAGGCCCAGCAAGAGGCTCTCGAAAGGCTCGATCGCGGCTTCCAGCGCGTGGCGGAATTCCGAGTCGGCCAGCAAGACTCCGGCGAGGAAGGCCCCGAGCGAGGCCGACAAGCCAACACTGCTCAAGCCCACCGCGATGCCCACCGCGCCCAGCAGCGCGGCCGCGGCGAACAGCTCGCGGTTGCCACCGCCGAAGCGCGCGACATAGCGGAACATGGTCGCCAGCAGCGGCCGTCCCGCCACGGCCAGCAGCACCAGCGCCGCCAGCGCCGGCCAGCCCGGGGCCTTGCCCCCAACGCCCGCCAGGGCCAGCAGCGCCAGGATGGGAATGACGCTCACGTCCTGGAACAGCAGGATGGCGAAGGACTCGCGGCCGAAGCGCGTGGTGAGCTCGCGCCGCTCGGCCAGCAGCGGCAGGATGTAGGCGGTGGACGACATCGCCAGCGCCACCCCCACCAACGCCGCTCCGCTCCAGCCCAGGCCGAACGCGACGCCGAGTGCGGCGATGGGCAGCGCCACGCCGGCCATCTGCAGCGTGCCCAGACCGAACACCTGGCGCCGCAGCGCCCACAACCGGCTGGGCTGCAACTCCAGGCCGATGAGAAACATCAGCAGGGTCACGCCCAGTTCGGCCGTGTGCAGAATGGCCTCGGGCCGGCTGTCCACGCCCAGGCCGTAAGGGCCGACGGCCACGCCCGCGACCAGATAGCCCAGCACCGAGCCCAGCCCGAGGCGCTTGAACAGCGGCACGAGCAGCACGGCGGCGGCCAGCAGGGTGAGAAAGGCGGTGGCGGACATGGTCCGATGGTAGGGTGAGGCGGCGTCCGGCGCAGCCCACCGTTCGAACCGTGCCGACCGGCTCGAGGCTTCAACCACCCATGTGTTGCACGGCGGAGATCGTCGAGCCGCGGAACTCGAGCTTCGGCTCGGCCCGCGGGCCGAGCCGGTCAGTCGGCCAATTCGCTGCAGAGGGCGCGAACGACGGCCAGGATTTGCGGGGTCTTGATGCGGTAGAGCATGAAGCGCCCCTGGCGGTCGGCTTCGACGATGTTTTCGGCGCGCAGGCGGGCGAGTTGCTGCGACAGCGCGGCCTGACGCATGCCGACACCGCGTTCGAGGTCGCGCACGCACAGCTCGCCGTCCATCAACAGGCAAAGAATGACCAGGCGCTCGTGATGCGCCATGGCCTTGAGCACGCGCACGGCCAAGTCGCCGGCGCTGCCCTGCAGGCGCAGGGCACGCGCGGCGCCAGGGCGTGCCCTGGGCGAAGCGGTCTGGGTCGTGGCATGTTCCATGGGCGCGAGTCTAGGAATTCGGGCATCACCATGGTTTGATGCATCACAAGTTTTCAGCGCGACAACGCAACAGGTTTCCAAGGGTTGCATCGGCCAGGGCTGGGTGACGGAGCTGGACGGGTCCACGGCATCTCAGCACAGCTGCCCCCGCGCTGCTAGAGTTTGTGGCCCATCTCCGCCAGCATGTCCAACCCCTCTCAAACCCCAACCTACCTGCCCTCCTACCCGCCCTTGCGTCTGGCCCTGGCGATGTGGGCGCTGGCAGCTGCGGCCTATATGGCGGGGTTTTTCCTGCGCGTCACCCCCGGGGTGTTGAACGTGCCGCTGATGCGCGATTTCCACCTGAATGCGGCGCAACTGGGCAATCTGGCCTCGTTCTATTTTTACTTCTACGCCGCCTCGCAAATTCCCACCGGCATTGCCAACGACCGCTGGGGCCCGAAGGCGCTGATCGTGTTCGGCACCTTGCTGACCGGTGTCGGCACCCTGCTGTTCGCAGCCGCGCCCAACTACCCCCTGGCGCTGGCGGCGCGTGGGCTCATCGGCCTGGGGCATGGGGTGGCCTGGGTGTCGCTGCTGGAAATTTCAGCGCGCTGGTTCGCGCC
Source organism: Thiomonas sp. (assembly GCF_054608695.1). Taxonomy (NCBI): domain Bacteria; kingdom Pseudomonadati; phylum Pseudomonadota; class Betaproteobacteria; order Burkholderiales; genus Thiomonas; species Thiomonas sp. The sequence continues at coordinate 1,863 of NZ_JBTRXV010000044.1, read as the reverse complement.
GCGCGTGTTCGGCACCATGTCCGGCCTGTCGCTGGGCGCGGGCACGCTGGGCGCGGTGCTGGCGCAGGCGCCACTTCTGGCCATGAGTCACTGGTGGGGCTGGCGTTGGACGCTGGCTGGCGTGGGCGTGATCTGTGTGCTGCTGGGCTTGCTGGCCTGGGGCACCATTCGCAACTCGCCGCATCAGCGCGGCTACCGCGATTATCTGCCGCCGCGCCCGCCCACCTCGGCGCGCGAGGTGCTGCGGGGTTTGCGCGCCGTCTGGGGCTGGCGCAACACGGCGCTGCTCTTCGTCGCGCCGAGTGGTGTTTGTGGCGCTTTTCTCACCTTCACCACGCTTTGGGGCGCCCCTTTCCTGGAGCAGCACCGGGGCATGAGCGGCAGCCAGGCGTCGTGGATGATTGCGGCCATGCTGGTGGGATTTTCGGCCGGCGGCATTGCCTGGGGCCGGCTGTCGGACCGGCTGCGGCGGCGCAAGCTGCCTTATGTGACCGGCGCGATGTTTGCGCTGCTGGGCTTCGCCCAACTCAGCTTGTGGCCCCAGGCGCCGGGCTGGGTGCTGTGGACGGTGCAGCTCTTGAGCGCCGTGGGCTCCGGCGCCATGGTGGTGGGCTTCGCCTGGGCCAAGGAGTCGGTACCCGCAAGCCTGGCCGGCACCGCCACCGGGGTGCACAACACCGGGGTGATGATCGGCGCGCTGGTGCAACTGCCTTTGCTCGGCTGGGTGCTGGATGCGCTCTGGACGGGTCGGGCCGAGGCAGGAGTGCGCCTGTATGGCCTGCACGCTTTCCAGGCCGCGTTTGGCGTGCTGATGGCGTGGTTGGTGGTGTCGCTGGTGTGCGTGCTGCTGGCGAGCGAGAGCCACGCCCGTCCTTTGGAAGCAGCACGGCCGCAGCCGAGGTTACGGGCAGAGGCCTGAGGGCCGTCGTGGCGGTGCGTGGGTGTGTGCGCGGCGCCACGACGGCGTGGATCGCACCCAGCCGGCCCGGTGCTTCAGTGGGCGTGCAGGTTCTGGCGCGACAGTGCCGAGAAGCCGTCGAGGAAATCGTCGATGTCGTCGGTGGTCGGCGAGCCGGCCATCAGGCTCTGGACCCGCAAGCGAAAGCCGTCGGCCACCAGGCCCTCGATGAAAATTTCCTTGCGGGCGAATTTGTCGACGATCTCGAAACCGCCATGCTGCGCGTCGCCGAGGCTTTCCGCCTTGGGCTCGGCGATGGCGTCAGCCCATTCGAGCTGGAAGACGCTGAAGGCGTCGGAGTCATAAATCATGGTCTGCATGGCGAGCCTCGTTAATGTTGGTGACAACGTCTGGTGAAGGGCAACGTCAGAACGGTTCATGCACGGCGGCGACGTCTGTCGCTCAGGCCATGGAACGTTCGCTTTCGGCTTTGAGCAGCAGATAGGGACGAAGAAGCAAGAATCAAGCCCGTTGGATTCGAACTTGGCGCGGAGGCTATATGAAGGCCCGGTACGCCAGTGATCAACGCAGTGCTGGCGGCGTCCGTGCACAGACCTCGTGATTACCTTGATGGACGACACAACTGTCATGTGTATGAGGCCGTGAATGCGGTAAGAAAATGTAAATACTGGAGCAGTGTCTGACTTTGGGTTGCAAGCCGACATTGCGCCCGCCAGAATGCGTCCGCCTGGATTCGCAGCCGATGACTTTGCTGGCATCCATACACCCTTCCAGATGCAAGACCGTGGACCCACCACGGCCCCGAAGCAAACCCAACAAGGAGACTCCATGACCCTGTCGACCGCTTTACCTGCGGGCATTCTTTTCGCGCAGCCGCTGACGCCTGTAGCGGGCTCGCTGCTGCTGTCGTTTGTGGTGGCGGCCATTCCCATTGCGGTGGCGCT
>NZ_JBTRXV010000043.1:0-33815 GCF_054608695.1 Thiomonas sp. | reverse complement strand
GCTTTGGGGTTGTCGGCGCGGGCGAGCAGGTCTTCGATGAAATGCCGCGCACCTGACCACGATGCTGGCCTTGGCCAACCGCGTGCCGGTACGCAAGAAACTGCTGGCGATTCATGCCCAAAATGGGTTGCAAGGGGCATCAATCAGGATCCGTGAGGATCAAGAGGGGCCGAAAACGCCTCGCTGAACACGGCAAACGGCCGGATTGGGGGAGAAACCACTGCGTATCGGCGTCGATCATCTCGGGCTTACCAATCCTTGGTCAAACATCGAATAGTTCAGCGTGCCCCAAAGTCACTGATCTCTCGTGCCGGTAATTAGTCGGCCATGCAAAATTCATTTGCCGCCGCCGACTGGGGAGATGTGAGACCGTGGCGGCGATTGAGCAAGGGGAACGAGCGGGTCGTCCCCCAAAGCGCTGCAGCCGGGTCATGATCGCCAGGCGCAAAAAAACCGCCTGGATGCCCAGGCGAGCAATCTGCCGCAGCAGCCAGCGCAGGTTGTAGCCGCAGGCTGCCAGCACCGCATTCATTGCATCACCCAGGCTGCCCTTGAGAAAGCACCGCCCCAAACGGTTTTCACTCTTGGCGTGCCCGATGGCCGGCTCCACCGCCTGGCGGCGCCTGAGCCAGGTTTTTTGCTGCCGGGTGAGCGATTTGTATCGCCCACGGTGGAGGATCTGCACGTCCTGTAGCGCGTCATGCCCGCGGTAGCCCAGATCCACGACGGCCACCTTGGGCGTCGGCACGTTCAGGTCTTGGAGCAAGATGCCCGTCTGCTCGAGTTGCGCGGCCAGCGTGTGCCCGTCGTAGGTGTTGCCGGGAAAGCTTCTGGCCCCCACCATCAGGCCGTGCTGGTGCGTCACAGCCACGCTGACCTTGACACCGAATTCGTAGGGATGACGGGCTTTGCACCTTGGAGATGCACTCCGCTTCCGGGGCGTGCAGCGCATAGAGCTTGTGTTTGTCTTTGGGCTGTTGGGTGTGAATGCGCCGCGCCCTGGCCATCAGATCATCCAAGCCACGGCGCACGGCATCAGACAGGCCTTGCCGTTTGCGCTGCACTTCACGCAACAGCACGCCCAGGATGGTGCGCTGGCGCTTGACGGTGGTCACACTCAACCGCGCCGTGGCGGTGGCGATGGCCTTCAGCGCCGCCGCCGCTCTGGAACTGGTCGATGGGCTGCTGACCGAGCCCGCCCTGGCTCGCTACCACCTGCTGCCCGCCGTGCGCGGCGATCTGCTCATGCGACTGGACCGTTGGGCTGAAGCGCGCGCAGAATTTCAACGCGCCGCAGCCCTGGCTGGTAACGCACGCGAGCGCGCCCTGCTGCTCGACCGTGCGGCAACATGCCGGAGCATGGCCGATGGAGACTGCCGATGAAGCCGCGCATCACCCTGATCACCCTCGGCGTCGCTGATCTTGAGCGCTCGTTGCGCTTTTACCGCGACGGCCTGGGCCTGCCCACCAAGGGCATCGTCGGCACCGAGTTCGAGCATGGCGCCGTGGTCTTTTTCGAGTTGCAAGCGCAACTCAAGCTGGCGCTTTACCCACGCCGCAGCCTCGCGCACGACGCCGGCCTCGACCTTGGCAGCCCAGCAGCGGTGCCATGCTGTCTGGCCCACAACGTTGCAAGCCAGGCCGAGGTCGATGCCGTGATGCAAGAGGCCCAAGCCGCCGGCGCATGCATCGTGAAACCCGGACGCACCACCTTCTGGGGTGGTTATACCGGCCATTTTCAAGATCCGGATGGCCACACTTGTGGGAAGTGGCCTGGAACCCGGCCTGGACGGTTCCATAGCGTTCAGGCCCCAGCTTCTCCGACCAGGCGGTCGCCATCCGAGCACCGCGGAAGCCATCACCCCACCCAGCGGAGCGCAACACCATGACCCAAGACAGCCTGACCTTCTACACCAACCCCATGTCGCGCGGGCGCATCGTGCGCTGGATGCTCGAAGAACTCGGGGTTCCCTACGACACCGTGCTGCTCGACTACGGCACGACGATGAAGGCACCCGAGTATCTGGCCATCAACCCCATGGGCAAGGTGCCCGCCATCCGCCATGGCGGCACCGTGGTGACCGAAGTGGCCGCCATCTGCGCCTACCTTGCGGATGCCTTTCCGCAGGCGGGGCTGGCACCGGCGCCTGCAAGCCGCCAGCGCGGCCCCTACTACCGCTGGCTGTTTTTCGCCGCAGGGCCGGTGGAAGCCGCGGCCAGCAACAAGGCGCTGGGCTTCGTCGTGCCGCCGGGGCGCGAGCGCATGATGGGCTACGGCAGCTATGCGGACGTCATGGGCGTGCTGGAAAGCGCGGTGTCGCAGGGCGACTACCTGCTCGGCGAGCAGTTCTCCACGGCGGATCTGGTCCTGGGTTCGCATCTGGGGTTCGGCATGCAGTTCGGCACCATCGACAAGCGCCCGGCTTTCGAGCGCTATTGGGCAAGACTCAGCACGCGCGCTGCGGCGCTGCGGGCAAGACAGATCGACGACGACCTCATGCCCAAGTCGCCCGCCAATCCCTGAACGCAGGGGCCGGCCGAACCCCGGCTTTTCCCGCAAGACTCCTTGCAACGAACACCATGGGAGGCATCATGCCAACCGACCCCATCCGGCTCGGCGACGGTTCAGCAAACCGCGTCCTCCCGGCGCGTCGCCAGCCCCGCAGGTGGCCTGCGCTCGCCAGTGCCTGCCTGCTCACCGGCCTGTGTCGCTGGGTGGCAGCCGCGCCTCCGACCGTCCTCATCAACCCGTTTCACGACCCCTTCGAGCAGGCCACGCAGGGCTTGGCGGGCTGCCCGGTGCCGAGCCCACCGACCTATACGCAGGCGGAGATGCAGGAGGTGGAGCATCACCGCGTCGAACGGGGCAATAGCTGCTACCTGGCCGGCAAATGCCGCCTGTCCAACAGCTTTCTGTACGACCGCGGCATTGCGCGCGCCCTGCTGCCCGCGCTGCGTGCCGACCCGCAATTGCGCAACACCAGCGTGTGGATGCTGGTGCAGGGGCGCTTCGTGCAGTTGTTCGGCTGCGTCTCGCGGCAGGAGCAGATCGCCCATCTCGAAGCGGTGGCCCATGCCACGCCCCAGGTGCAGGCCGTGCTCAGCGACGTCCTGGTTGGCACCCACGGCAAGCCGCCCTACCCCCTGGCATCGCCTTGATTCAATGCCCAACTGAACGTCCTGCAGCACGCTGCGTTCCGCCCTGCGCCAAACACCTGACCGCACGTCAGCATGGCTTGGTCTGCAAGGACTGTCCACGCATCGAAATGATGGATCCACTCCAAGGCTTGGAAGACGGTCGAGGGTGGCTTGTTCTGGTCCGCGTCAACGCGGCGGCTTTCCCTGGAGCCCGCCCGGCCCTTGAGCCGGACCATTCGGTAGCCTCACACTGAACCGTGTGAGCCCGCGCTCGGACGTGACCAGCACCGTTCCACCGTGCGCTTCCACGATGGACTTGACGATTGCCAGCCCCAGCCCCGCACCTTCGCCTTGGCGCTGGCGGGATGGATCGACGCGGTAAAAGCGATCGAAGAGTCGGGGCAGATGCTCCGCGGGGATATCCGGCCCCGGATTCGAGATGTCCACGACGGCCCGATCGGCCTCCTGCCGCAGCGCGACGACGACGGCATGGCCTTCAGGCGTATGCCGAATGGCATTGGCGACCAGGTTGCTGAGGGCTCGCTGCAGCATCTGGCGATCGCCACTGACCGTGACGGCATCCCCTTCGAGGACAAGACCGACCCGGTGATCGTCCGCCCAGGCCTCGAAGTAATCGAACAGCGCCCGCACCTCGGCACTGAGGTCGACGCCTCCCGACTCCAGGTGGATCCGGCTGTGGTCGGCCTGGGCCAGGAAAAGCATGCCGTCGATCATCGCGCTCAAGCGCTCGAACTCCTCCAGGTTGGAATAGAGAACTTCGCGATAGGCATCCATGCCACGGACTTTTGACAAGGCCACTTGCGTCTGCGTGATCAGGTTGGTCAGCGGCGTGCGCAGTTCGTGGGCAATATCCGCAGAAGCGTTCGTCAAGCGTTGGAAGCTGTCCTCGATGCGCCTGAGCATGGTGTTGAAAGCCACCACCAGCTCGGCGAGCTCGATCGGGACCTGCTCCGGATCGAGTCGAACGTGCAAATGCTCGGAGGTGATGTCTTGCATCCTGGCACTGATGCGGCGAATCGGCGCATGACCATGCTGGACCGCCAACCAAGCCACCCCGATGCTGATGATGCTGGTCATCAGCGCCCCGAGCCAGAGCGCGCGCTTGAGCTCGGCGAGGTAGTGCAGATGAAAACCCATGTCCATCGCCACCAACACGGTGAAGGGGCCGTCACGCAGCACGGCCCCACGGTAGGTGCGTTGGTTGACCCGCCAAATGCGCAGCGCCTGCGCGTCGAGGCGCGTCACCGGTTCCATGCTGTTCGCAAACCCGGCGAGTCCCGGGGTCGCGGTTTCGTAGAGCAACTTTCCTTGGGCGTCCTGCACCAGGAAATACACCCCGTGATGCCCGGCCACCGCACCCGCAAGCCTGTGTTCGAGGCCACTGCGGTTCGTACTCGCGCCGGCGAGCACGGCTTCCACGGATTGGCTGACGGCCCGCACTTCGCCGAGATCCTGCTCGGCGAAGTGGCGCTCGATGGACACCTCGATGCCCCAGGCCGAGAGCAGAAACATGAGCGTCGTGGCCAAGCCGACGAAGGTCGTCACGCGAAGCGCGAGCGATGCCGGGCGACGTCGGCGTGCGCTACTGGTCATCGGGTGCGTCCAGCATGTAGCCCAATCCCCGCACCGTCTGGATGAGCTTCGGTTCGAAAGCGTCGTCGACCTTGGCCCGCAGGCGCCGGATGGCCACGTCGATCACATTCGTGTCGCTGTCGAAATTCATGTCCCAGACCTGGGATGCGATCAGTGAGCGGGGGAGCACTTCCCCTCGCCTTCGGACCAGGAGCTCCAACAAGGCGAATTCCTTGTTGGTCAAATGAATCCGGGTGTCGGCGCGGACCGCGCGGCGTCGTGTCAAATCGAGCATCAGGTCAGCGACCTGCAGCCGTTCCGCCTGGACCGCTGTGCGCCCCCGCCGCAACAAGGTTCGTACGCGCGCGAGCAGTTCCGTGAAGACGAACGGCTTGACCAAATAATCATCGGCCCCCAGCTCCAGTCCCTTGACCCGATCTTCGACGCTGTCGCGGGCGGTCAGGAACAACACGGGGGTGTCTTTGCCGGCGTGACGCAGAGCCCGCACGATGCTCCAGCCGTCCACATCAGGGAGCATCACGTCGAGCACGACGAGATCGTAGGGCTCCGTCATGGCCTGATGATGCCCGTCCAGGCCGGTGCGCGCGAGGTCGACGACGAAGCCGGCCTCCATCAGACCTTGCCGCAGGTATTCCCCGGTTTTGGGTTCGTCTTCGACGATAAGCAGTTTCATGCGTGTCTCCCTTGCTGCGTCGCCGTCGCACTTTCGCCGTCGTTCATCCGATCCCCGTTCCCATGGTGCCGCACGCGCCGGATTCGACTGGCGCCACTTTAATCCGGCGAACTCGACACGAACATGACCGCAAGATGACATCAATGTCATCTTGCGGTCATGACTCTGAAATCTATCGTTCCATAAGCTGCTGGCTAGTCGAGGAAACACCGAGACGGCACAGCGCAACGGCGCTGAGGCGCTCGACACCGGATTGCGTACCGATTCATTCCACGATGCCGCTTGAGAACGTGGCGTCGACCCATTCTGACCCGGAGAACTGATCACCATGCAGCAATTTTCGCCACCCTCCCCGCGCGCGATCCAGGTGCCTCGTCGACGATTCGTTCAAGGACTGGCGGCAGGCGGTGTCATGCTCGGCTTATCGCCGTTTGCCGCACTGGCTCGGGCGCAAGGCGCGACGACTGCAACGGGTTCGGCACCGGAACTGCGAGGCACCGAATTTGACCTGGTCGTGGCCGAATCGCCGGTGAACTTCACCGGCAGTCCCCGGATGGCAACCACCATCAACGGCTCGATTCCAGCGCCGACCTTGCGCTGGCGCGAAGGCGATACCGTCACGATTCGGGTGACGAACAGAATGCGCCAGGCGACCTCGGTACATTGGCACGGCATGCTCCTGCCGTTCCAGATGGACGGAGTGCCGGGCATCAGCTTCAAGGGCGTCGCGCCCGGGGAAACATTCGTCTACCGCTTCAAGGTCCTTCAATCGGGCACCTATTGGTACCACTCCCATTCGGGCTCGCAAGAGCAGACGGGCATGTATGGCGCCATTGTCATCGAGCCTGCCGGCGGTGAAACCCTGAAGGCCATGCGTGACTATGTCGTGCAACTTTCAGATTGGACCGATGAAGATCCGATGCGCGTCATGGCCAAGCTCAAGGCTGACAGCGGCTACTACAACTACAACCAGCCCACGGCCACGGAGTTTTTTCACGATGTTGCCCGGGACGGCTTGAAGGCCGCTCTGGAGAAGCGCCAGATGTGGAACAAGATGCGCATGAGCCCGAACGATCTGGGCGATCTGTCGGGCAGCACGCTGACCTACCTGATGAACGGCACGACTCCGGCCGGCAATTGGACCGCGCCGATGCGCCCGGGTGAAGTGGTGCGGCTGCGGTTCATCAATGGGGCAGCCAACACGTTCTACGACGTGCGCATTCCGAATCTGAAACTCACCGTGGTGCAGGCCGATGGCCAGAATATCGACCCGGTGACCGTGGACGAGTTCCGTTTCGGCCCCGGCGAGACCTACGACGTGCTGGTGCGACCGCAATCGGATGCGTACACGATTTTCGCCCAATCGATGGATCGGACCGGCTATGCCCGCGGCACGCTGGCGAGCAGTGCCGGCCTGACGGCTCCGGTGCCGGCGATGGACAAGCCGCAGCAGCTCACCATGACCGACATGATGGGCAGCATGGATGGCATGGCCTCGGGCAGCATGCCGGGGATGCCAGATATGCCTGGCATGTCGGGCATGCAGATGGGAAGCGATGCGGCCGCGACGAGCAAGCCTTCGCGACATGCGGCGACCGAATACGGCCCGACGACCGATAACCGCGTGGACTCCCCGCGTACCAACCTGGACGACCCGGGGGTCGGTCTTCGCAACAACGGACGCAGGGTGCTGACGCTGGCCGATCAGCACACCGTGGGTGGCCCCATCGACCCGCGCGCCCCCGAGCGTGAACTTGAGTTTCACCTCACGGGCAATATGGGGCGCTACACCTGGTCGATCGACGGGGTCGAGTTCGGCGAGTCGACTCCCGTGCATTTCCGTTACGGCGAGCGCCTGCGCGTTGTCCTGGTCAACGACAGCATGATGACCCACCCCATGCATATGCACGGCATGTGGAGCGAGTTGGAAAGTCCAACAGGGCAATTCCAGGTCCGGCGCCACACCATCCCCGTGCAGCCCGCACAGCGCATCAGCTACCTCGTGACTGCCGATGCGCCAGGCCGCTGGGCTTGGCACTGCCACCTGATGATGCACATGGAAGCCGGCATGTTCCGCGAAATCATCGTGTCGTGAGTGCGGAAGAACGAGCCAATCAACAAGGAATCTGGATGAACACGATGCACACCAAGCTGCTGTCGATCGCGATCGCAGCCATGCTGGCCTCTCCCGCATGGTCGCAGAGCGCGAGCGCGCAACCTGCTGGGAATCACCAGCAGCACACCGACGCGACAACTCCGACCCAAGGGACCGCGCCCCCCGACGCCGCCATGGCAGGCATGAAGATGCCGGGCATGATGGACGAAACTCAACCGAAGCAGCCCCAGCATGAATCCGGCGGCGCCATGCAAGGCATGACCGGTTCGATGGACGCAATGGGCGATCAAGCTGCGCCGGCCACGCCGGGCGCGATGCCGTCGACCCATGCGCCCGCCTCTGGCTCCTTGAGCCCCCGTGACCCCAACGCCTACTCGGATGGCTACACGCTGACCTCGGGGCCTTATGCGCTGGCTGGCTTGCAGCCGCCCCGAATGGCCGATCAGGAGAACTTCGGCTCGCTGCTCGTCGACCGCTTGGAGCGGGCCTACACGCGCAACGGCAACTCGACGGCCTATGACGTGCAAGCCTGGTTCGGGCGCGACTACAACCGTGCCGTGCTCAAGGCGGAAGGCGACATCGCCCAGGGTCGGCTGCAGGATGCACGCACGGAGGTGTTGTGGGGACATGCCGTGGCTGCATTCTGGGATACACAGCTGGGCTTGCGCCTGGATAGTGGAATCGGTCCCGAGCGTTCCTGGCTGGCATTCGGCGTGCAGGGCTTGGCTCCCTATTGGTTCGACGTCGAGGCCACGGGCTATCTTGGCGATCAGGGGCGAAGCGCCATCCGGCTGGCCACGAGCTACGACATCTTGCTGACGCAAAAGCTGATTCTGCAGCCACGCGTCGAAACCAACCTGTATGGCAAGAGCGACCCGGCGCGCATGGTGGGCAGCGGCCTGTCGGACGCGACCGCCGGCCTGCGCTTGCGCTATGAAATCACCCGCCAGTTCGCGCCCTATGTCGGCGTCGAGTGGGCGGGCAAGTTCGGTCAAACGGCCGATTTTGCCCATGTGGCAGGCGAGAAGGCCAAGCAAACGCGCCTGTTGGCCGGCCTGCGGTTCTGGTTCTGATACGTCGCGCGGTACGTCAATCCGTGTATGTCTGATCAACCCAACTCAAAGGAACACCAGCTATGAAAAAGATGATCTCGGCCATCATGCTCGGCGCGATGCCGCTCTTGGCCAGTGCCGCGGCCAACCATGATCACAATCATGACGAACAGGCGCCGGTCCAGGCGCAAGGACAGAGCGCCGCGCAGCAGCAGAATCCGGGCCAGGGCATGATGGACATGCCGATGATGGGGAAGCAGGGCATGGAGGGCATGCACGGTGGCAACCATGATGCCGCCGTGGGACAACCCGGCGATCCGGCCCAGGTCAGCAACACGATCAACATCACCATGGACGACTCGATGCGTTTCACACCGGGAACGATCCACGTCAAGGCGGGACAAACCGTCCGATTTTTTCTGAAGAACACCGGCAACATGAAGCACGAAATGGTGATTGGCAGCATGGCCGAGCTCAAGGAGCACGAAAAGATGATGCGGATGATGCCCGACATGAACATGAGTCATGCCGAGCCCAACATGATCGCTCTGGCACCTGGACAAGAAGGGGGAATCGTGTGGAAATTCGACAAGGCGGGCACGGTCGATTTTGCTTGTCTCATGCCTGGTCACATGGAAGCGGGCATGGTTGGTCAGGTCGTCGTGGAGTAAGCCCGCTTTGACGACGATGCGAGCGCGTTCTGTTTCGGGAACTTTTGCGGTCTTTTCATGCTCAAGTGCTGCATGTCCTTCCCCCGAGCATGCTCGCATCCGCATCGGCGTCCACGTCGTCTGAGCACATGAAAGTCCTGCGTGTTGTCTGGGCTGCCGTGCTGCTGGCCTTGTTGCCATTGCACGCGTGGAGCGCTGTGCGCCTCGACAACACGACATCAGGTGCCCCCGCTGCCTGCCGCAGAACCGGACCAGACCCATCCATGCAGCAGGCGTGGCGCGCAGGCACCTTTGCGGCCGCGCGCATGCGGGAATCGACGCCACACGGCCCCAATCGCTTTGGCCTGGCACCCGGCTCTGCGCGAAGCGGCCATGGGGACAGCCCATCCAATGGCCGGGGCCTTTGCCATGTGCTGTGCGGCGTGGTTCTAGCGCCGTCTACCACTCCTGCCGCTTTGCACGTTGCGCGTATCGCGGCACATGCGCCGGAATTCCACGCGCGCCTCGTCGCAAGTGCGCTGCCGGACGCACCGTATCACCCACCCCGGGCCTGATCTCCCCTCAAGGCCGGCATGCGTCCGGCCTCCGCGCGAGTCGTGGCCGATACACGCCGCGACCCGCTGCGTCACGACGTGCGCCTGACGCCGGCCACGTTTCTGGTCAACAACCCAAGTAACATCGTCAAGCCGATGTTCGTCGAGCCAGACCTCTCAGCACTCGGTCGGCTGACCCCGCACGAGCTTGCCACAAGCGCTTGAAACGGCCGAACCCCCATGGACATCTCACTCCTCCTCGAAGTCATGCTCGCGCTCGGCGCAGGCATGCTGCTCAACCTGACGCCATGCGTGCTGCCGGTCATTCCAATCAAGGTTCGCACCATCCTGCGCGAAGCGGGAGAAAAACCGGCAACCCGTGCCCTGTCTGCCAGCCTGTTCGCTGCGGGCTCCCTGTTGTTTTTCACCCCCCTGGGGCTGGCCACAGCTCTGCTGCATCTTCAATGGGGCGTGCTGTTCCAATCACAGGCCGTGCTGATCGGCTTGGTCATCGTCCTTCTGGCGATGGCGGTGATGAATTTCACGGGGCGCGGATTGCCCATTCCTCCCGCCATCGCCAGAATGGGAGGCGGTCGTTTTGCCGAGCCACTGATCTCCGGCCTGGTCAGTGCCCTTTTGTCCTCTCCCTGCACCGGCCCCTTGCTGGGTGGGATCCTCGTGTTTGCCCTGACCCGGCCAGCCACCGAGATCGTGGTCATTTTCATGGCCATCGGCCTCGGTCTGGCTCTGCCCTACGCCGTTCTGCTTCTGAAGCCCGGGCTTCTCGATCGACTGCCGCGAGGAGGGGCTTGGACCGACGTCGTGCGTCAAAGCTTCGGCTGGCTGCTTGCCGGTGCCGCGGTCTTTTTCGCGCAAAGCCTGGTTCCAGCCATGCTCGACAAAGCGCTATGGTTCAGCTTGGTTGTCGGGATCATGCTGTGGGTCTTCGCAACGAGCATTCGCGCCGCAGATCGCGCCTCCCGCTGGGCCGCGCCACTATCGAGCCTTCCTTCACTGGCTTTGGTCTACCTGAGTGCGGGGATCTGGCCCGCCCCATCGCAGGGCATCCCCTGGCAGCCGCTCAAGGCAGCTCAGATCACCGAGATTGCCAGTCTGCATCGACCTGCGCTGGTCGAGTTCACCGCGCAGTGGTGCCTGAATTGCAGGTTTCTGGAGAAAACCGTCTACCGCGACTCGCGCGTTGTGCAAGCCCTGCGCGCCGGCCGTGTCGTCCCACTGCAAGTCGACCTGACACGCCCCAACCCAGAACTGCAACAGCTGCTTGCCGCGTACGGCGGAGATGGCCTGCCGTTCGTGGCGATCCTGGATCGACATGGGCGGGAGATCGATCATCTTTCAGGATTGTTCACGGCCGACGCGCTCCTCGGCGATTTGAATGCCATCCACCGATAGAGAACTCATGATGAATCCAAGAACCCTACGCATTGCCATCGCCTCGTTCATCGTTCTTGCCCTTTTGCTTGCTGCCATGTTGCTGATCCGGGCCACCGACCATCCTGGCTTCAGCGCGAGCACCCCCGCCAGCCTCGTCGACTCCTCCACAAAGGTTCGCGCTGGCGCCGCGATCGATGGCCGCGATGCTGTGGTGACGTTGCACATCCAGCCAGGCTGGCATGTGTACGCAAATCCGCCGTCGGCTCCTTACTTGATCCCTGTCACGATCGTCGCACAACGTGGCGGCCACGGGCTGGATCTCCAGCCGAGCTACCCACCTGGTCAGGACATTGGCCTACGGGTCGACGGCAAGATCATCCGGGTCTACGAGAACGGCACGCGCATCGCACTACCCGGTCTGTCCAGCCTGCGCGATGTCCGCATACAGGTGCGGGTCCAAGCCTGTGCCGACAAGGGGCTATGTCTTCCACCCGCAACGCTCATCGCTTCGTCGCGATGAACGCGCCATCCATGCGTGTTCGATGAATACCGTCTGCGGCATCCGTGAAACACGGCATGGCCCAGCAGCCCCAGGGCTCAGATTCGGCGGGCTGATGTTGCCTCGCCGCAGCGACCCACCCGGCACCCGAAGCGCGCCTGTCGCACAGGTCAGGAGCCGGGCGCGGACGATGTCGCTGCCGGCTGTGGCGGGGCGCTCAACGCAACCTGGATTTGCTGCTCCGCCTGAAGGCGGATTTGGACGATTTGCCGCAGGATTTCGGCGACCGCGGCGCCGGCCTTGGCCTGCGCCGCCGGATCGGGCTTGGCCACGGAGTTGACCGCCAGCAGGTTGGCGCGAGCGGTGTAGAGCTGCGCCTGCAAGGCGCCTTCCTGACGCAAGGCCTCAGCCTGAATCTGTCCAATGCGCACGCGCTGCTGCGGCGTGAACGATTCCTGCCAAGTGCCCCTGGCCGCCGGCCAGATGCCCCCGCCCATCATGCCGTAGCCATAACCGCCATCGTCACCATAGCCGTGATCGCCCTGAACGCCGAGAGCACCCCAGTCCCTGACCGGGCCGTTCATCATGCCGTAGCCGAATCGTGGCCCCCACCAACCGGAACTTTCACGCCAGGGGGGCGGTGCGCCCGCTTCCCATCGCTGGCCCCGGAAGGGGACAGCGCCGAATTCGGGGATCAAGAGCAGGTAAAAAGCGAACAGCACGATCGCCAGCGCGAGCAGCCACTTCGGTAGCGGTTTCATGATCCCGGCCTCAGCTTTCCAGCTCGCGCCGCATGCGGTCATAGGTCTCGCGGTCGATGTCCCCGCGGGCGTAGCGCTCCTTCAGAATGTCCAGGTGCCTTTTGCTGTCGGATCGCGCCCCGGAATCGCCCGAATGGCCCGTGAACAACCATCGGATCAAACCCACAAGCACGGCGAGAATCAAAGCCCACCACACCAGCATGAAGAGCCAGCCCAAACCGAAACCGCCCCATCCGCCCATCATTCCATATCCATAGCCCATGACCATGCTCCCATTGGATGTTCACAATAACCAGGCACCGACCGGCTGGACCGAATCAGCGCCTTGATGACGGCACCGACGCAGCCCTCAGGCGCGCAGGGCCTCGGCGACGCGCTTGAGCTTGCCGCGCACTTCGCCGCCGAGTTTGTCCACCTCGGGGCGCTTGACCATGCCGAGCACGGCCGCTGGATCCATGAACACCACGCTGACCCTGCCGTCCGCTTCTTCCCGCACGACGACATTGCAGGGCAGCAGCGCGCCAATATCCGGCTCGGCTTGCAGGGCCTGATGGGCATAGTGCGGATTGCAGGCCCCGAGGATGAGGTAGGGACGTTCCTCGATGCCGAGTTTGGCCTTGAGCGTGGCGGCCACATCGATGGTGGTCAGTACGCCGAAGCCCTCCTGTTGCAACGCCTCGGTCGCCGCTTGCACGGTGGCCTCGAAGCCTTTGGGGCTGGTCACGGTAAAGACATAGTCACTCATGGGTAAACCTCCGGATTCTAGGAATGAACGGGTTGAAGATGGTGGTGCACGGTCCTTGATGGCATCGTCTGGCGCATGGCTCTGTCGGCTGCATGTCACGCCTGCGCTGTTGCTACCTGCGGCCCGGCCACGGCGCTCGTGGCCGGGCCGATGCGAATGCCGGCCAGCCGGGTGCGCTTGAGCATCAAGGCATTGACGGCCACCAGCGCCGAGCTGCCGGACATGGCGAGCGCCGCCACTTCCGGACTGATGGTGAAGGGGTAGAACACTCCTGCAGCCACTGGAAACGCAATGACGTTGTAGGCCACTGCCCACCACAGGTTTTGATGCATCTTGCGCAGCGTAGCGCGCGACAGCTCGATCGCGCCGACGACATCGAACGGATCGCTTTTCATCAGCACCACGTCGGCGCTTTCGATCGCCACATCGGTTCCAGCGCCGATGGCGAAGCCGACATCGGCCTGCGTCAGCGCCGGTGCATCGTTGATGCCGTCGCCCACCATGCCGACCCGCTTGCCCTGCCCTTGCAGCTCCTTGATCTTGGCCGCCTTGTCGCCGGGCAGCACGTCGGCCAGCACGATGTCGATGCCGATCTCGCGGGCGATGCGCTCCGCCGTCGGCCGGTTGTCGCCGGTCAGCATGGCCACCTGCACGCCCCTGGCGTGGAGCGCCGCCACGGTGGGAGCGGAGGTCGGGCGCACGGCGTCGGCAATGGCGACGAGGCCGATCAGCCGCCCCGCGCGCGCGACGTGCACCACCGTCCTCCCCTGCCCCTGCAGCCGCTGCGAATCAGCCTCGAGGCCGTTCATGTCGACCTTGTCGAGCGCCATCAGCTTGACGTTGCCCAACAGCACCGCATCGCCACCCAGCTCGGCCCGGGCGCCCATGCCGTCGACGTTGCCGAAGCCTTGGACGGCATCGAGTTGCAGGCCCTGGGCACGCTTGAGAATCGCCAGCGCCAGTGGATGCTCGGAGAGCTTTTCGACGGCCCCGGCCGTTTTCAGCAGTTCGTCTTCGGCGATGCCGGCGGCCAGGACCAAGTCGACCACCTCCGGCCGCCCCTGGGTCAGCGTGCCGGTCTTGTCGAAAACCACCACGTTCAACTGGGTCGCATCCTCCAGCGCGGAGGCGTTCTTGAACAAGATGCCGTTCATGGCGCCGAGCCCCGTTCCCACCATCACGGCCATCGGGGTGGCAAGGCCCAGGGCGTCCGGACAGGCGATGACGAACACGGTGATGGTCAATGCCAGCGCCAGCAGCAGCGGCTGTCCCAGGACGACGTACCAGGCGACGAAGGTCGCCACGCCGATCAGGACGGCAATCACCACCAGCCATTGCGATGCGCGGTCGGCCAGCAATTGCGCCGGCGCCTTGGAGTTCTGCGCCTCCTGCACCAGCTTGACGATCTGCGCCAGCGCGGTGTCGGCGCCCACCTTGGTGGCGCGGTAGCGCAAGCTGCCGCTCTTGTTGATGGTCGCTCCGATCACCGCGTCACCGGGTTTTTTCCCCACCGGCATCGACTCGCCGGTCAGCATCGACTCATCGACCTGCGACGCGCCTTCCAGCACCTCGCCATCCACCGGAATCTTGTCGCCGGGGCGGATGAGCACCACGTCGCCCGGCAGCACCTCGAAGGTTGCAACCGTGATTTCTGTACCGTTGCGCAGCAACGTCGCCTTGGGCGGCGCCAGGTTCATCAGCGTGCGGATCGCCTCGGAGGCGCCGGCGCGGGCGCGCATTTCGAGCCAATGCCCCAGCAGGATGAACACCAGCAGCACCGACACGGCCTCGTAGAACTGCGCGCCCTCGAAGAAAAAGGTCGTGCCGACGCTGAACAGATAGCCTGTGCCGACGGAGAGCACGACCAGCACCGCCATATTGAGCACGCCGTTGCGCAATGCGCGTGCCGCCGCGACGAAAAAGGGCCACGCCGGATAGATCACCGCGGCGCTGGCCAGGCCGAACAGCCAGTCCTTGAGCGCGAGACCGAACGGCGGCGCCGGCGGTGCGAACAGGCCACCCATGGGCGAGTACACGAACAGCGGGACCGTGAACAACAGGCACACCCAGAACCGGTTGCGCATGTCTCGCGCCATGTCACGCGCATCCATGCCGGCGCCATGGCCCATGTCGTGCGCCATGGCGTCCATGCCGGTCGCACGTCCGGGATGGGCGTCGTGTTCGGCGCCGTGGAGCCTGGCCCCGCCATGCTCCACCCTAGCCTTGTGCGCACCCTGGGCATGCCGCACGGCGTGCTCCTCGCGCGGCTCGCACAGATGGTCGGGAACCGACTCGCCGCGGCAGTGGTAGCCGCAACGCTCGACCCGCGCCTGCAGTGCGGCCAGGTTGGTCAAGGCCGCGTCGTACACAACCGTGGCGCTGCCCGCGACGTAGTTGACCTGCACGTTGTCGACACCGGGCAGGCGCCGGAGCTGCTTTTCGACTCCATGGGCGGAGAGGCTCGATACCAGTCCGGAGACATCGATGACGCTGGTGGTGTTCATGCGGAGCGCCTCGTTCCTGAATGGGCTGGCCAGGCTGACGGGCCGGACACGTCGCCGCTTGTCATGCCACGGTCAACTGCCCCATCATGCCGTTGTCCTCATGCTCCAGAATGTGACAGTGGTACATGAACGGGTGATCTTGGCCGGCTGGCTGATCGAAGCGGGCAATCAGGCGCACGGTTTGGTCCCGCAGCACGAAAACGACATCCTTCCAGCCGCGCTCATGTTCCGGTGGAGCCATGCCGTCGCGCGAGAGGATCTGAAACGACGTGCCATGCACATGAAAAGGGTGAGCCATCGCCGCATCGTTGCTCACCTCCCAGATCTCGGTGCTGCCCAGGCGCACGCGCTGGTTGATCACCGCCATATTCATGAACTGGTGGTTGATGGAGAACAGGTGCTGCATGCCAACCCCCAGGCTCATCCCGCCGGGGCCTGTGTTCTCGGAGCCTGTCTGCCGACCCATCATGCCACCCATCATGCCAGCCATGCCACCGCCAGCCATCATGGCACTCATCCCCTGGAGGCTGAAGCGCCGCAGGGGCGCATCCGCTCGCAGCACAGGTATGGAGGCAAGCCTCGCGGGCAGTCGGCCTGGCCTTGCGTTTGGGGCCATCACCCGCAGTTGCAGAAGATCGAAACCTTGGCGGTCGAAGGCGTCGGCATCCATCGGCATGCTGCTCAGCCCGGGAACGACAGTGCCCGAGTTGCTGCGCAAGATCAACGTCTTGCCCTGCAGCCGGCGAAGGTCGAGAAGAATCTCCGCACGCTCGCCCGGGGCCAGCAGCAAGCTGCGCATCTCCACGGGATGCGCCAGCAGGCCAGCGTCACCCGCAATCACCTGGAAGCCGCGGTCATCGGCAAACGCAAGGTTGTAGACCCGTGCGTTGGAGCCATTGAGCACGCGCAGGCGCACCCATTGCGCGGGAACCTGTGCATAGGGCTGCTCGCAGCCGTTGACCAGAAAACGATCCCCCTTCATGCCCATGCGATCCATCATGCTGGTCATGTACAGCAGGGTACCGTCCGCAGCCACGCGGCGGTCTTGGAGAACCACCGGAATGTCGTCCACACCCCAGGTGTGCGGCAGCCCCAGGGATTTGTCGACGCCGTCGTCCAGCAGCAGCAATCCCGCCAGCCCGGCGTAGACATGCGCCCCGGTCCGCCCATCAGGATGCGGGTGGTACCACAGGGTTGCACCGGGCTGATTCAGGGTGAAGGTATCGTCCAGCGATTGACCCGGGGCGATCAGGCTCTGGGGGCCGCCGTCCATGCGACCCGGTACGTGGGCACCATGCCAGTGGGTGGTGGTGGCTTGGTCCAGGTCATTGCGCAGGGCGATGCGCACCGGTTTGCCTTGCGGAACGCGTAGGGCGGGCCCGAGGTAGGCCCCGTTGTAGCCCCAGGTCGGTGTTTGCACGCCAGCCAGCAGCGCCGTCCTGCCCGGCGCCATGCGCAGTGCATAGGCCAGGCTGCCATCGGCCTCGAGTTGCCCTTGCAGCTGGGGAGGGATGGGAAGGGGGCGGTTGAACGGGGCCGGTTGCGGCTTCGCCATGGGCTGCGCGCCCATGCCGGACATCCCCGCCATTCCGCCGCCCATCATCCCCATGTGCGGTCCAGCCATGCCCTGGCCGCGGGCGTGACGCGCCGCCCAGAGGGCGCCGCCGGCCGCAACAGCACCCAACACCTGGCGCCGCGTGAGCGTTCGGGTCTCCGGGCTCGATGCCAGGTCGGGCTGCAGGGAAAGATCTGCGTCTTGCTGGGAATCGTTGGGCATGTGTGACTCCAGGTTTGACCTCGTGCGTTGCTTGTCTTCGTGGCTGATCTCGCTCAGGATACGCTCCACGGCATCTTGATCTTGATGATGCTCCTTCGATGCGCAGCACGACGCGCGGACGGCTCATCATCGCATGCCCGGTCGCCACCAGATTGATGTAGCGCAAGCATCGTGAAATGCAAGGCCGGTGCTTCGGAGTTCGTGCAGAGGCAACATCTGAGCAATAGTCTACCCACCTATACTGTCCGGATGAGTCATACCATCCGAGAAAAAACCAAACTCCTCAACCGCGTGCGCCGCATCCGTGGCCAAGTCGATGCCATCGAACGGGCGCTGGAGAACGAGGCTGGTTGCGAGCAGGTCATGCATGTCATTGCTGCCTGCCGCGGGGCCATCAACGGCCTGCTGTCCGAAGTCGTCGAAGCTCACATCCAGACCCACCTGATCGATCCCCTCAAGGGCAAGCAGGACGAATCCGCCGAGGCTGCCGCGCAGCTGATCGATGTCGTACACAGCTACTTCAAGTGAGAACACCCATGTCCGTCACGTCACTTGCCATGGAACACGAGCATGTCTTTCTCGGCCAGGGCCATGACCGCAATGCCCGCAAGACCTGGTCCGTCATCGCCCTGTGCACCGTGGTGATGGTCGTCGAGATCGCCGGCGGAATGCATTTCGGCTCCCTGGCGCTGGTGGCCGACGGCCTGCACATGAGCACCCATGCGGCGGCCATGCTGATTGCCGCCCTCGCCTACCGCTACGCGCGCCAACATGCCCGGAATCCCCGCTTCAGCTTCGGCACGGGCAAAGTGGGAGATCTGGCCGGTTTTTCCAGCGCCATCATTCTGGCCATGATCGCCTTGCTGATCGGCTATGAGGCGATCTCGCGCTTCATCCACCCCGTGGAAATCGACTTCAACGCGGCCATCGCCATTGCCTTTCTCGGGCTGCTCGTCAACATCGTGAGCGCTTGGCTGCTCAGTGGCGATGGCCACAGCCATGGGCATGGTCACGCGCATGGCGCGGCAGCCGCAGACGATGCGGGACAGTTCGTGGACACCGCCGCAGGGCGTGTGCGGGTGGAGATTCATGAAGATCGCGTACCGCCGAGGTTTCGGCTGCACTGGCCGGATCGTTCAGACGCCCCTCCGGGCCTGCCGCCGGTGCATGCGCCCCTGGAGTTGACGACCATGGAGACGATTCGCCCTCAAGGCCTGCGCCAGACCTTCGCGCTCCAGGACAAGGGGGCTTATTGGGAATCCATCGACACCATCCCCGAACCCCATGCCTTCCAGGCCAGCTTGCATCTGCGCATCGGGGCCGATGTCTTCACCCACACGCTGCATTTTGCCGAACCCGAAGATCATGCCCATGACCCCGCTCATGCCGCCCATCACCGCGACCACAATATGCGCGCGGCGTTCGTGCATGTGGCGGCCGACGCGGCGGTTTCAGTGCTGGCCATCCTGGGGCTGATGGCGGGCAAGTTCTTCGGCCTGAACTTTATGGATCCGGTGATGGGCATTGTGGGTGCAGTGGTCATCGCCAATTGGTCCGTCGGCTTGATCCGTGATACGGGAGCCATCTTGCTGGACGTGAATCCGGACGAGCCGTTGAGCCAGGCCATCCGCAAGGCCGTTCAGGAGGAAGGCGATGAGCTTGCGGACCTGCATCTCTGGCGCCTCGGGCCTGGGCACCTTGGGGCGATCGTGGCGGTGAACAGCCACGATCCCGCTCGCGATGCACGCCACTACCGGCACAAGTTGCAAGGCTTCCAGGACTTGTCGCATCTGACGGTCGAGGTTGGAAGGGCGTAGCTCCACCTGCATTCGATCCTTGTGGTGCCCACGAATCCCGAACGCCGGCGCACCAGCTCGGCATGCGGTCATCGTGCATCTGAAGGGCACGCCCAAGGGCGCGACCCAGCCCGACCGATCTGAAAAAGTATGTGGCTTGCGGCGGCATCACCGCAGCCAAGTCAACGCCCTCTGGGCTGAGCATGAAAAGAGCCGACCCAGTGGTCGGCTCTTTTCATGCTTGCACAAGCGGCATTGAGACTACCTTACTTCACAATCGCCTCAGGGTGCTGATCCAGCAGCTTGACGTATTGCGTGGACATCTGCTGCTTGGGGAAAAACGCTTTCCAGATCGACACCGGCAGCAACTGCTCGGGCGGCGGCGCGAAGACAAAGTCCTGCTGCGTCACCATGGCATGGCAGGCAATACAGGCCTGAACCTTGCCGTAGGCGACGACTTGGCCACCCGGCTTGTACGCGGCCATGACCCAATCGCGATCCGCCTTGTCGTAGCCGTCGAGCTTGAGCATGGCGGTGACCCCGGTGAGCTTTTTGTGGGCGTCGTAGTTCTCTTTGACCACCAAGGCCCCATTGGGGTAGCGCTTGACCTTCTCGATGCTGCCGGCCTTGCGTACGGCGCCGTTCTCGGCGGCGTTGGCCAGGTCGGTGGTGTAGACGTCCACGGTGCGCGAACCGAGCTGATAAGGCTGGCTATCCACCATGATGGCATGGCTCTTTTCCAGGGCCTGGATGTCGTGCCAGAGCGCGGCGGAAGTCGGGGCCTGGGCTGCAGACGACAGGGTCGGAACGGCCAGAATGATGATGGCGATGCTGGACAGAAACAGCTTGCGCATGGGTAATCTCCTCGTGCGTTGGGGACATGATGGCGGGAGGCAAGAACGCTCGCCGTGGCGTCGCGTCCTGGCCAGATTGGCCTGTTGAAAGACGCCACCCAAGGCGGGTTTATTCCAGTCACCCCACCATTTCTGTAACCGTGTGTTGGTCAATCGGAATGGCTTCGGGTCGGCCATAGCCGGCGGCAACCCGTGCCGAATACAGCTCCAAGTCCACACTGCGTTGACTGGGGAACATCTCATGCACGGCGTCACGCGGCGTTCGCGCTGAAACGCCATCGGCGTGGCAAATACAGCCTCCGCGCCTTCATGCCCGGCCAATCTTTGGCATGAACTCACGTCGTTGCACCATGTCATGGGGCGCCGCGTCTCTGCCGTTTTGTCAAGTCGCAGCCAGGATGCGAATCACCATCGAGTCCACCTGTCGTGCATCTCTCATGGGGCAGATCAGGCTATCCCTGGATTGTGGGGCGCGTTGTGAATCCCTAGGATCCGCGCTGTCGCCCAGTTGTGCCGCACAGGACCATTGGGTGAACCTGCAGCATGCCTCAGGCCCCGGCACGCTGTAAAGGCAAGTGGGGCATGTTCAGTACCAGAGGAGATCAGAATGGGCAACAACTATTGGGCACACCTCGCACGTCACACCTTACTGGTCACAGCCCTACTCGTTGGCGGCGCCGCATACGCGCACGCCGACAACCCCTCAATGATGAAGGACTTCAATTTTGAGAAGCCAGCCTTCATTCATGACCTTCCCTTCGCAAAATACAAGCTGGTCTTGCAGGTCAGCAGCGACAACCAGCAGTTGTGGGCCCTCACGCTGAACAATGCTCAAAATGTATTGGACAACCTCGGCCAAGGAAACGTGCGCATCGTGGTTGTCGCCTACGGCCCAGGGCTTCTGATGCTGTTGAAGAACAGCCCCGTGACTGAGCGCCTCGCAGCACAAGATACCGAGGGCATCGAGTTCGACGCCTGCCACGTCACCATGGAAGGAATGGCCAAAAAACTCGGGCACATGCCCGTGCTGGCCCCCAACGCAGTGATCGTTCCTGGGGGTGTCGTGCGCCTCATGCAACTCGAAAAAAATGGCTTTGCCTATGTCAAGCCATAACGGCGGTCGAGCCTGAACGCCACGACACAGGGCGGGCAACTCAAAGTGTTCGGCGTCAATACCAGGGCGCGAAACCGACTACATCCATGTTGAAGCGATGTACATACGGCCATCGGCGCTATGCGCCGATGGCCGTATAAGCCCGCATCACGTTTACCCTGATATTTATGATTTCGCTGAGCCCTATTCATTTATTTTGTTTGTTCCGCACAATTTTTTGATGGATAGTTCAAAGTAGATGCAGATTTACTGCACCGAACCTTGAACTGGGGGCAACATGATCCACAAGAATTATCTCGTTACGTTTCTCGGAATTTTGTTTCTGGGTGCCACCCAATGCACGCCGGCCGACGCTGCGAACTGGTTCAAGATCCAGGGCGTCTCCAATCCATCCTGGGGCAAGGGCAAAGTGTTGGGCTGGTTGGAACCCGATTACTCCATGACCAATGGAACTAACGCGATTTGGGGATAACGGCTATAACTATTCAAATGGCCAGTATTCGCCGCAAGTCATTGATGCACACATGACTTTCAGCAACTATATTCCCGGCGCCAGAATACAGGCCGGTATTATACGCGATCCTGGGCCGGAAGGCGCGATGCAAGGATATATGGGATATAATTTCATCGACGTATTCCCATCGGTCATCGGGCAATTGATGCAACCCAACTTTTATAACAAGAATACAAAATATAATTATAAAATTATAATCCTGTAAGCGGGGGATATCTTATCCCGGGACCTAGTTTATCCAGTGTAAACGGCTTTAGATATCCGGGCATCGAGGCACTTGATTGGTTTAATTTGCGCAAAAATCTCGAACTTGCCTATGGAGCAATGTTGGGAAGTTACGGCAATCAATTTGAATCAAATTCCTCAAACGGGCCTATTGTCGCTGGAAGGGTGCAGCTATCCTACCTTTATGGAGGCGGAGGAAGCTTTTTCCGGAATGATTTGACAGGCTTTGTTTGGGCTCAACAAGCACGGCCACAATTGAATGGCATCTCCAATACCATGCGGCGGGAAGGATTTGGTGTAGCCTACAGGCAGGGCTACATGGAAACCGGTGCGCGCAGTCTCAAGGCCGAATATATGGCAGGCACTGGTAATATTGCCGCTCCTGCCCCATTTAACCAGGAACCTGGGCTTGTGCCGGCCCAACATCAAACGACCTTTTTTCCAGGGAGCAACAACAAGGCATCGGGCTACTACGTATCGGCAGGCTATTTTGTGACGCCGAAAGTTGAAGTGAATGCCCGCTATGATTATTATGATAGGCTACCCAATATTCCCTCACAGGAGCGTATCTTCACAAATATTGGTATTGGCGCTCAATATCATATAACACCAGTCACCAGGATCGTCTTTGATTATTTCATCAGGAAAACAGACATACCTAATCCAGGTGCCATTGGCCATCCCGGGAGTCCCCAGCTCGTCCAAGCAACAAGCATTGCAAATGCAACTGGGAATGAGTTTGACATCTATGCCATCTATGCATTTTGATCGAACATTTTTTCTCACTCAACCTTAGCTCACGACCATGAAATTCATTCAAAAAACATTTGCCGCATTATTTTTTTGCATCTCTGGAATCTCGATGGCTGCAGCAGCAACCAGCACTGACGCGATTCATGTCGATATTCCCGTCAAGCTTAAACAAGCCAATGTCGTATTCAACATGGATCATCTCGCATTTTTAGGCGATCTTCCCTTCGGCATGGATTACATGCATTTACTCTCGATGCGCATGAAAAAAGATCATGTCCCAGGAAAGATTATCGGTGTTTTCCATGGCCCTGCTGCATACATGACGCTTAACGACAAGGCTTATGATGCTGCTCGGCATGTGACCACCGGCAACCCCTATGCCAAGACAATTGCTGAGCTTCAAAAAGAAGGAGTTCAAATTGAAGAATGCGCCGTGTCGATGAAGGGGCATCATTGGGGTAATGCAGACCTCCTGCCCGGGGTTTTGGTCAATGCCGGGGCCGTTGGGCGAATCATTCAGCTGGTACAAGATGGCTACGTGCAGATTCAGCCATAATGCTACCCTAGGTTTTCATTGTCCTGTTCAACAAGAAAAAATCAATCATCTGCCGCGATTGATAAATCCAGATCAAGGTCTTTGATTCAAGAAACACTCGGTTTATTCCACTCCTCATTCGCCGGCAATGCCGGCGTTTTTTTGCACGGCAGAATCCAAAGACAAGCGCCGCAGTCGCAAAATTTTTGGATGACCCTGCCGTTGCAAACGATTGCTTCGTCGATCCTCCTCAAACATGAGGAACGACGCTGAGTGGTGTTGAAGTTGCGCAAGCCGCGTTCGATTCGCTGGATTTGATCAGGACGGCCCTGGCCATCACTCACCAAGAGCGATGCGGCTGCATGGATGACTGACTTTCAATGCCACGAGCATCCACATCCAAACTGCCGCCGTGAAAAAAACAAGGCCGCACTGGGCGGCCTGTTGAATCGAATCGAGATAAGCCCGGAATCGGACTTGCCGGGCCTGTGCTGCCAGATTAAACCCCATGCAGGCTTGAAGCTGGCGTCCCCTAGGGATTCGCATACAAACCCTGTATCGAAAGACCCATACGCTTGGGAAACACAATTTGAAATATTGCCAAAGCGCCAGCCTGGCGCCAAGGCCAAAATCACAACTGCTTCCAGCAAATGAACTAGCACGATGCACGGTGATGGTGGCCCGCAGGCCGCCGCCAGGGCTACGCCCTTGGCCCGCTCGCACGTGGAGTTGAGCCTGCGACTGTTGCCGGGCATGGCTTGCCCGGCGGTCATCTTCTGCATGGGTAATGTGCGCGCCGCAAGTGAAGATTTTTACCTCGTCGCGCACACGCTCGCCAACACGCCGCCTACCGGCGGCAGCGCCGGGTGCGTGCCCCGCCGCTGCCGCGGCTCGGTGGGATGGTCTGCACAGCGGCTGGGCCGCCCGGGGTCTCAGGTCAGTTCCACCAGGGCGATTGCTGGGTCTTCCAGACGCCTCCGCAACTCGTCCTGCCGGTCGATCAGCAGGCGGGCCATATGGTCATTGCGGCAATTGGCAATGCGCAGCCGGATGACTTGGGGCGGCGCACCGCGCAGCACGGCCAGGTCGTTGAAATCGCTGTCGCGCGTGACGATCACATACCCTTGATGGGCAGCGAAGACTCGAATTTCGACGTCCGTTGCCCGCTCCAGGCCGGCAAAGCAGACGTGGGTGGTTTCAGGGTAGTGCGGCAGGAGCAGCGGAACGAGCCGCCGCGAGAGGTTTTCATCCAGCAGCAGCTTCAAGCCGCGACCCTGGCGCTGTGATGTTCCCGCTCAGCGGCATAGGCGAAACAAGCCAGGATGTCCTCGTGCTGCAGCTCGGGGAAGTCTTGGAGAACGTCCTGTTCGGTCGCGCCGGACGCGACTTGCGCCAGCACGTCGTACACGGTGATGCGCAGGCCCCGAATGCAGGGCTGCCCACTGCGCTTGCCAGGCTCGATCGTGATGCGGTCGAAGTTCATGTATCCGATTCTAGGCGGCGTCGCCGGCTCTGTCAGGAATCGGCGATGGCTGGCGCCGGCCGTGGTGGCGCGGGCGTGCAACAGCGCGACCTCGACCATGCGCGGACGCAACAGCAGGCGAAACATCAAAACCAGCAGTGCGATCATTAGCGGACCCCCGATGAACTCGGCAGCGGCGAAACTCCAGCCCATCAGGACTACCAGTAACACTCCCAGTTCGATCACCAGATTGGTGGAAGCGAACTGGAACGCCATCGTCGCAGTGAAATCGCCGCCATTGCGAAAGATTGATCGGGCAATCGCCACCGCTGCAGAGGAGCAAGACGAGGAGGCCGCGCCCAACAGCGAAGCACGCACGATTGAGCGTGGGCTCGCGTCCGGCAGGAGCTTCTGCAACTCTGCCTTGGAGACCAGCACATCCACCACTGCCAACGCCAGAAAGCCCAGAATCAGGCCCCAGAGAATCTCCTTCGTGCAGCCAGTCGAGTGCGCGGTACAGGTCATCGGCACCGCACTGGCCGACCCCGAGCATGCGACCCAGCGAGGAGCTGGCCGTGTCGTCGTGCAGCATGCGATGGGTAGCCAGCTTGGAGGCCGGGGCGATCACGCGCGCCACGAGCATCGCAAGCAGCAAGGGCTGCAACTCCTTGGGCGCCGAGCCGAACCAGGTCGAGGCACCGCAGCCGCGCGCGCTGCCCAGCACGGCCACCACGTGGCCGTGCGGCAAGCTGCGCTCCACGCTGAACACCTCGGCCGCGCTGGCCACGGCCACACCCCCGCGCAACAGCACCTTCAGGCCCTCGATCACGTCATCGGACAGGCACGACAGATTGGCCAGCGTGCGTTTGCGGACCTTGCCGTCCTCGCGGTAGGACTCGCGCAGCAGCACCGCTGGCGGGGAGTTGCGATTGGCCACGGCTTCGATGTACATGACCGCATAGATAGGCGACGTTCATAGGAACGTCAAGCCAAAACAAGTTCATTTACATGGGTACAAACCAGAATCAAGAAAGAGCCGCAACCCGCGTCAGCGCTGCGTTACGGCTCGATCAGGGGGTCAAAGTTCGGCCTAAACCTGCCAAGGAAGGCAGATTCAGAGCCAGAGCGGGCGGGCAAACAGCCCAAATTGCACCCAGGCGCGCCGGAAATGGTCCCGTATGCCGCATCGTCACGTTGCCATCAGCCCCAGTATCGGGTTATTCGAGGTGCCCTGCAGTCAGCACCTGACCTTCACTTCAGGTGTCAAGATGGGTTCGCTGGACGCATACCCTCAACCGACGATCCGGACATTTGCCTTGCCAAACTGCAGGCCGGCAGGATGCCGAGTGGGCTCGCGTTCCACGCTCACTGCAGCGGTGGCGACCTCATCACCGCGTCCGCCGACCGAAAAAATGGGGGGCGGAAACCGCAATCCTCACGCGTCACACGTGCCTGGGCGCCGTCGGGGTCCCCGCCCTTCCTGCGCAGACAGCGACCAGCGGCTGGCGGCGTGACGGATGAAAGTGCTCACCCCAGGGCGTCATTGACCTGGTCATGAAACTCCGCCAGGTTGATCGCTGCACCGATTTCACGCGGCAGCGCGTCACGCACCGAGAACACCCCGAGGATTTTCGACGTGGGTGTCACGACAGGCAAGTGCCGGAATCCGCGCTCGATCATGATCAGCACGGCTTCGGAGACTTTGGTGTCGGGCCCGACGCACTGCGGATCATGCGTCATCACCTCAGACAGCTTGGTCGTTTGCGGGTTAAGGGCCTTGGCCAGCACGCGCGTCATCAAATCGCGCTCAGTCACGATGCCCACCATGCGCCCCGACGCGTCAATGATCACGACGCTGCCGCAATTCGCCTTGGTCATGACACACGCCGCATCCCAGACGCTGTCCTGCGGAGCCAGACTAATGACGTGGCGGTGCGACATCGATTGAAAAACCGTGCGTTCAGTCATGATCAAACTCCTGACCCCACTGCGGTAACCCAAACCCTGGCAAGGCGCTTTCAACGCAGTAACGCATTGATCTTCTCAAGCGCCTGCGCGCCTGGGCAAAGTTCGCCCGCCTGCAGCGTATTGAGCGGCGTATCGCTGGTATTGAGCGAGACGTGCAGATCCACTGCGACTGGATCCAAATACAACAAGCCTGTGACAATCTCTCCGCGCGCCTGACGCTCGTGCATGTAGCTCAGCGCAGCGTAACGATCCGTCGGATCATAGTCCGTGTGCAGCTTGCTCAAGCGCAGCGTGGAGCCGTCGTGCTGCTGCACGTCGATGGTTGCGCCGGCGGCATAGTCCACCGTGATCTCACAGTGTGCCGGCACAAACTCGATTCGGCTCACTGCCTCGTCGTGCCAGCGCACGTAGTCATAGCTCTTGGTGCTGCCGCTATGGTTGTTGAAGGTCACGCAAGGGCTGATGACATCGATGAATGCCGCGCCGCCATGTTCCAGTGCGCCCTTGATGAGGGGGACAAGCTGCTCCTTGTCACCCGAAAAACTGCGCGCGACGTACGTGGCACCCAGTTGCAGGGCCAGACCGACCAGATCCACCGGATTGTCCCGGTTGACGGCCCCCTTCTTGCTCTTCGAGCCCCGATCGGCCGTGGCGGAGAACTGTCCCTTGGTCAATCCGTAGACGCCGTTGTTCTCGACGATGTAAGCCATGCGCACGCCGCGGCGCATGGCGTTGGCAAACTGTCCGAGGCCGATTGAGGCCGAATCCCCATCGCCGGAGACACCGAGGTACAACAGATCACGGTTCGCAAGGTTGGCGCCGGTGAGCACCGAGGGCATGCGCCCGTGCACGGTGTTGAATCCGTGCGAGGCGCCGAGAAAATAGTCCGGCGTCTTCGAGCTGCATCCGATACCGGAGAGCTTTGCGACCCGATGGGGCTCGATATTGAGCTCCCAACAGGCCTGGACGATGGCCGCCGAGATGGAGTCATGGCCGCAGCCGGCACACAGGGTTGACACGCGGCCTTCGTAGTCGCGGCGCGTGTACCCGACCTGATTGGTGGTCAGGGTCGGGTGATGCAGCTTTGGCTTCGCAAGATAAGTCATGCCGCCTCCTTGTGCAGGGGGTTTGCAGTCTGCACCAGTGTCAAATTTTTGGCAATCGCTTCGCTGATGAAGCGCGCCGTGATCGGTGTGCCGTCATAGTGCAGCACCTTCACCAGCCGCGCCGGATCGATCGACAGCTCGTTGACCAACAGCGTGTGCATCTGAGCGTCGCGGTTTTGTTCGACCACGAACACCTTGTCGCGTGCAGCCATGAATTGGCTCACCGACTCGGGAAACGGAAAGGCGCGCAGACGCATCGCATCCAGCTCGTAGCCTTGCTGCGTCAGCACATCGAGCGCTTCGCGCATGGCCGGACTG
Organism: Thiomonas sp.; assembly: GCF_054608695.1. Lineage (NCBI taxonomy): Bacteria > Pseudomonadati > Pseudomonadota > Betaproteobacteria > Burkholderiales > Thiomonas > Thiomonas sp. The sequence continues at coordinate 5,692 of NZ_JBTRXV010000043.1, read as the reverse complement.
GTCGATCCGAAGTACAGCACGCCAAGCCGCGTTGGATGCTCGGCCCGGCGCAGCTCGGGTTGCGGCGCAAGCTCGGCAGCCGTCTTGAACTTCCTGAGCAGCCGTTCCATGTTGTACACGTAGTCGGACCCCCGCTCCGAATACCGCGCGTACGGATCACGCGTCGTGCCCCGCGTGAAATAGCTGCCGAGCGTGGGGTGCGTGCCAGGCAATGTGCGCCAGGGAATCCCATCAGCATCCACATCCTTGTAGCGACCGAAGTCCTTTCCCGCTTCGAGCTCTTCCGCCGTCATGACCTTACCCCGGTCGTATGCGCGCGCATCGTCCCATGCGAACGGCTTACACAGGCGCTGATTCATTCCGATGTCCAGGTCACTCATGACGAAAATGGGCGTCTGCAGGCGCTCGGCAAGATCCAGTGCAGCCGCCGCATGCTCGAAACACTCATGTGGGTCCTCCGGGAACAACAACACATGCTTGGTGTCGCCGTGGGACGCATAGGCACAGGCGAGCACATCGGACTGCTGGGTGCGCGTGGGCATCCCCGTTGACGGGCCGCCGCGCTGCACATCGATGATCGTGATCGGGATCTCCGCAAAGTACGCCAGACCAAGGAACTCGGTCATCAGCGAGATCCCGGGCCCGGATGTGGCCGTAAAGGCCCGCGCGCCGTTCCATCCCGCGCCGACCACCACGCCGATGGATGCCAACTCATCCTCGGCCTGAACGATCGCAAACTTGTTTTTTCCGGTTGGGGATTCGACACGGAATGTATCGCAGTATTTCTGGAACGATTCGGCCACAGACGACGACGGTGTGATCGGATACCAGGCTGCAACCGTGGCCCCCCCGTAGACGCAACCGAGTGCTGCCGCGCTATTGCCGTCGGTGAAAATCTGGTTGCCAACCTTGTCGGCACGCTGCACCCGAATGCCAAGCGGCGCCTGGAGATGGCTTTTAACGTAATCGCGCCCAAGATGCAAGGCACGTACGTTCGAGTCGAGCAACAATTCCTTGCCGCGATACTGTTCGGCAAAAAGCGTTTCAAAGACCGCGGCCTCCATATCCAGAAACACCGACAGCGCGCCCACGTAAATGATGTTCTTGAACAGCTGCCGCTGACGCGGGTCCGCATATGCCGCATTGCAGATTTCGGTCAACGGCATGCCGATGACCTCGATGTCCTTGCGCAACGCCGACTCAGCGATCGGTCGGGTGTTGTCATAAAAGAGGTAGCCGCCGCTTTGAACCTCGGCCACGTCGGCGTCCCAGGTTTGCGGGTTCATGGCCACCATCATGTCCACTCCACCGCGGCGGCCGAGATAGCCCTTCTCGCACACGCGGGCCTCGTACCAGGTCGGCATCCCCTGAATGTTGCTCGGGAAAATGTTGCGTGGACTCACGGGCACGCCCATGCGCAGGATCGCCTTAGCAAACAGCTCATTGGCCGACGCCGACCCCGAACCGTTGACATTGGCAAACTTGATGACGAAGTCGTTGACCGCTTCGATGCGTTTCATGCGACCTCCAGCGTTCTGGGTATGGATTGAGCGGCTCGGCAATGCGGTCCGGCCTGGACAGTCGTGAGGCGAAATTTCTGCATGTCCCAAGCTCCCGTGGGGCAGCGCTCGGCGCACAGTCCGCAGTGCAAGCAGACATCTTCGTCCTTGACCATGACGCGCCCGGTCTTGAGCGGCGCCGACACATACAGAGCCTGGGTCAGGTTGCGAGCCGGTGCCTTCAGGCGTGTGCGCAACTCCGCCTCGTCCCCGTTGTGGGTAAACGTGATGCAATCCATCGGACACACGTCTGCGCAAGCGTCGCATTCGATACAGGCCTGGCGGTTGAACACGGTTTGCACGTCACAGTTCAGGCACCGGCTGGCCTCCTTCAACGCCGTGGCGGCGTCAAACCCCATTTCCACCTCGACCCGGATGCTCGCCAATGCCACGTCCGCGTCGGCCCAGGGCACCCGAAAGCGCATGTCGGGCGAGACGTCATTGTGATAACTCCACTCGTGAATGCCCATCTTGGTGGACATCAGGTTGGTCGTTGGAGCCGGGCGCACGTGGACGTCTTGCCCATGCACAAAGCGGTCGATTGAAACGGCCGCCTCGTGGCCATGGGCCACGGCCGTGATGATGTTCTTCGGACCGTAGGCCGCATCGCCACCGAAAAAGACACGTTCGAGCGTGGACTGGAAGGTGCTCTCCTGCAAAACCGGCAAGCCCCATTTGTCGAACGCAATGCCCACATCGTCCTCGATCCACGGAAAGGCGTTTTCCTGGCCCACGGCGATCAGCACGGCATCGCACTCGACAAACACCTCGGGCTCGCCCGTGGACACGAGAGTGCGCTTGCCGTTGCCATCGTAGACGGCCTCGACGACGTCAAAGCGCATGCCGGTGAGCTTGCCGTTTTCGTGCACGAACGCCTTGGGTACATGAAAGTTGAGAATCGGAATGCCCTCGTGCAGCGCATCTTCCTTCTCCCACGGCGACGCCTTCATTTCCGCAAACCCGCTGCGCACGATCACCTTCACGTCCGTGCTACCAAGCCGTCGGGCCGAGCGGCAGCAATCCATGGCCGTATTGCCTCCGCCCAGAACAATCACGCGCTTTGCGATGCTCGTGATATGGCCAAACGAGACCGAGGCCAGCCAGTCGATGCCGATGTGCACCTGGGCCGCAGCCTCGCTGCGTCCGGGAAGATCCAGATCGCGTCCACGAGGCGCGCCGGAGCCGACGAAGATCGCGTCATATCCCTGTGTCAGCAAGTTGCGCATGGACTGCACCGACTGCCCGCTCTTGAACTCGACGCCCATGTCCAGGATGTAACCTGTTTCCTCATCGATCACGGACTCGGGCAGGCGAAACCGCGGAATCTGCGAGCGGATGAAGCCCCCAGCCTTGGCTTCACCATCAAAAATCGTCACTGCATAGCCCCGCGGCGCAAGATCACGCGCCACGGTCAGTGATGCAGGTCCGGCGCCCACGCAGGCGACGCGTTTTCCATTCTTGGCACCGATGGCCGGCATGCGGCTCCTGACCTCACCCTTATGGTCGGCGGCGACACGCTTGAGGCGGCAGATGGCCACGGGCTCAGGCTGCGCGCGATTGTTCTGCTCGACACGGCCGCGGCGGCAGGCAGGCTCGCAGGGCCGATCGCAGGTGCGTCCCAGTACGCCCGGGAAGACATTGGACACCCAGTTCACCATGTAGGCGTCCGCGTTGCGGCCTTGCGCGATCAGGCGTATGTACTCCGGCACCGGAGTATGGGCGGGGCAGGCCCACTGACAATCAACGACTTTGTGAAAGTAGCCTGGATCGGCTGTGTCCGTGGGTTTCAACTCGGTCTCCTGCTGGGCGTGCTAAACGACTCGACTGCGAGGGCGACGCCAAAGGAAGCGCCATCGTCTGAAGCCGACCCAAACCACGCGCCTTTGCCGGCCAGTCTGCAAAGTACGGCCATCAGACCACCCCATTATGTTCCAGCGCCGATGGCCGTTTTCTGCTGTTTGGGTGGAAATCAATGTAGATCCCTCGCGCGCACCATCGTTTCCATGCGATCGGGCATTTCTCGACTTTGTTTGATTTGGGACAAGTCCCCTTTTTCGTCTGCAACCGTGTGAAGGCGTCGCGCATTTCCCACTTTGTTTGACTTCGGACAAGGCATGCGTCGCACAGCCGCGCTGAAATGAAAGCCGTTCACGGTCTACTGGGAAGTCCGTCCATGCAAGCTGCCAATCTCGCGAAGTATCTCCAAACGCGCACCATTCTCTCGGCGCTAAGCGCGCAGCAATTGGCGCCGCTGGTTGCCCATGCCAAGGAACAGCATCTGTCGGCCGGCGATGTGCTGTTCAGCCAGGGCGATGCCGCCGGGCATTTCTATGTCCTGCGCGAGGGCGCCGTGCAGATCGGCGTGCCGGCGATCAGCGGCCCAGCACTTGAAGTGCAGACGCTTGGCGCGGATGCCGTGATCGGCTGGTCGTGGCTGATTCCACCGTATCGGTGGAGCTTCGAGGCCAAGGCGCAATCGGACTCGTCCCTTGTGGCATTCGACGGCAAGCCGATCTTGCACGAATGCGAGAAGGATCCGGCCCTGGGCTACGCGCTGATGAAAATCTTTGCCGCGCTGATGTCGCAGCGGCTGGATGCTGCGCGGCTCAAGATGATGGACAGCTGGATGCCACCCGGCTGGGCTTGACGGCAATACCCTGCGGCACTCGCGACGGCGTGGCGCAGCCGCTGTCTCCAAGGGGCATCACAGCTCGAGCTCACCTCGCCGCCAGCATCAGGCGCGCAATGTGCAGCCGGGCGGCTCAACCGTCCGCGCCGTGTGGCAACTCGCGGCGGCGACTGCAGCCTCTTCGGCTCATCAAAAAAAACACGTCGAAAGCCATGGCACCGCGGCGACGATGATGATCCCAATCAGCAATGCCACCATATAGCCCAGCATCGGGCGAATCCCTGCGTCGGGATTCACGCGCCCAGTTGCGCACGCAGCGTAGTAGCCAACCCCAATGGGCGGCGTGAACAGGCCAAGACCCATCGCCAAGACTGCCACCATCGCGTAATGCACCTCGTTGAGACCGAGCTGCTGCGCAATCGGGAACAGCAGTGACCCAAACAGACCCATCGCGGGAATGCCCTCGAGCACGGATCCCAACGCGATGAACAGCACGATCGATACGGCAAGAAAGGCGATTGCACCACCCGGCATGCTTGCCATTGCGCTTGCCAGCTCGCCGGAGATCCCGACTGGGTCAGGCCCCAATACTGTTCTGTTAGGTAGTTTTGTCGCAAAATCGCCCATATCGCAACTCGATGGCAGGTGGCGGGCATGGCGCGAACCAAGCGGTGTTGGGCTCGGGAGCCCGGTTGAGCGATTTCCTGTCGGCGAGCCTGCTCGCGCGGGTGGTGCCGCCCGAGACAGTGCACGCGGTGCTGGACGAGCACGGCTGCAACACGCGGCGAGTGCGGAGCTTTCCAGCGGTGGCCGGGGTCTACTACTGCATGGCCTTGAGCCTGTACCCGGAGGCCGCCTACGAGGAGGTGTTCGCCGTGGTTGCGCAAGGATTGGCTTGGTCCAGTGGCGCCGCTGATCCCACCCTGGTGAGGAAGTCTTCGATCAGTGCGCTGCGCAGCCGTATCGGTGCGGCACCGCTGAGCGAACTCGTGCGCCGGTGCTGTGTTGCGCTTGCCCAAGAGCGCACCCATCCGCAGGCTTTCTACGCCGGGCTGAGGCTGGTGGCGATTGACGGGAGTTGCTTCGAGTTGCCCGACGAGGCCGACAACGCGGCCACGTTCGGCTACCCCGGCAGCCGAACGAGTCTGGCCGGCCACGCAGGCTACCCGCAGGCCCGGTGCGCCATCCCGGTGGAGTGCGCCACCCATGCCATCCTGGGCGCCAACCTCGGGTCGTACCGCAGCGGCGAGTGGGAACTGTGCGCGCCATTGCTGGCGCGCCTGGCGCCGGGCATGCTGTGCATGGCCGACCGGGGTTTCAACGGATTCGAGCACTGGCGCCAGGCGCAGGCCACGGGCGCGGACTTGCTGTGGCGCTGCTCGGACACCCGGCAACTGCCGGTGCAGATGCTGCTCGAAGACGGTTCGTACCTCAGCGTCATCAGTCCCGCCGGCGTCAGTCGAGCCCAGGCGCGCGAGCAAGCCATGCCCGTGCGCGTGATCGA
>NZ_JBTRXV010000042.1:0-35165 GCF_054608695.1 Thiomonas sp. | reverse complement strand
AACGTAATGTAGACCGTCGGATAAAACCGGCAGCACAGGATAGACGACGGGATAAGCACAACGGCCAATGGTTGCGTGCAGGGCGCTGCAAGGCTGCTACCCGCTTGACAACTGGCCTTCCAAGCAGATACTGTACACATATACAGTTTTTGGTGACATTATGAACCCTGCCATCTATCTCCCCCAATCGAAGCGCCTGCTGGAGCAGGTGAGCGAGGTTTTGCGATACAAGCACTATAGCCTCAGGACGGAGCAGGCATACCTGTATTGGGTGCGCTTTTTCGTCCGGTGGAATGGGCGTAACGGGCAGATGCGGCATCCTCGCGACATGGGGGCTGCGGAAGTCACCCAGTTCCTGGCCATGCTGGCCAATGAACGCCGGGTGTCGGTGTCCACGCACAATCAGGCGCTGAGTGCCTTGCTGTTTTTGTATCGGGACGTGCTGGGCGTTGATTTGCCGTGGTTGGCGGAAGTTCAGCGTCCAGCCCGGCCCCGGCGCATTCCATCTGTTTTGACGAAAGCCGAAGTCGCTGCCTTGTTGGGTGCCATGGATGGCGAAATGGCCTTGTTGGGCAAGCTGCTGTATGGCACGGGCCTGCGTTTGATGGAGGGCTTGCGTCTGCGTGTCAAGGACGTGGATTTTGACCGGCAGGTTTTGGTGGTGCGTCAGGCCAAGGGCGACAAGGACCGGGTGGTGATGTTGCCTCGCACTTTGCATGATGCGCTGAAGGCGCAGATTGCGCGTGCACGCGCAATCTGGACGCACGACCGCGAGGTTGGTGCCGCTGGTGTGGAAGTGCCGGATGCGTTGTCGGTCAAGTATCCGAAACTGGGATGTCGCTGGGGCTGGTTCTGGGTGTTTCCAGCACCCAGACCGTCGGTCGATCCCTGCTCACGGATTGAGCGCCGGCATCACTTGTATGAGGAGCGGTTGCAGCGCGCCATCAAACTGGGCAGCGCGGCGGCGCAGATTATCAAACCCGTCTCTGTGCATACCTTGCGCCATTCCTTCGCCACCCACTTGCTGCAGGCAGGAACAGACATCCGCACGGTGCAAGAACTATTGGGCCATTCGGACGTGAGCACCACCATGATCTACACCCATGTGCTGAAGGTGGCGGCGGGCGGCACGGCCAGCCCGCTGGATCAGTTGCTCAGCGCGTAGCGAGCCGAAGGAACTGCCCGCCTACACCGCGATCAGTTCCCGCACCCCGTCCGCATCCATGTCCGTGCCCTTGCCGGCGCGCACCACTTCGCCGCGCGACATCACGGCGTACTGGTCGGCCAGGGCCTTGGCGAAGTCGTAATACTGCTCCACCAGCAGGATGGCCATGTCGCCGCGTGCGGCGAGCATGCGGATGACGCGTTCGATGTCCTTGATGATGGACGGCTGGATGCCTTCGGTGGGTTCGTCGAGGATGAGCAGCTTCGGCCCGGCCGCCAGGGCGCGGGCGATGGCGAGTTGCTGTTGCTGGCCACCGGAGAGGTCGCCGCCGCGTCGTTTGAGCATTTGTTTGAGCACGGGAAACAGCTCGAACAATTCTTCCGGCACGAGGGCGCCGCCGGGTTTGGTGGCCAGGCCCATGCGCAGGTTTTCTTCCACCGTGAGGCGCGGAAAAATTTCGCGGCCTTGCGGTACATAGCCAATGCCCAATCGTGCGCGCGCGTCGGGCCGCAGGGTGTCGATGCGTGTGCCATCCAGGCTGATGCTGCCGCTGCGGATGCCGATCAGCCCCATGAGGGACTTCAGCAGCGTGGTCTTGCCCACGCCGTTGCGCCCCAGCAGGGTGAGCACCTGGCCCTTTTCGAGCGTGAGGCTGACGTTGCGCAGGATGTGGCTGCCGCCGTAGTACTGATTGACCGCGTCGATGTTCAGCATGGTGTCGTGGCTCGTCGCTTCAGCGCCCCAGGTAGACCTCGACCACGCGCTCGTTGGCCTGCACCTGCTCCAGGCTGCCTTCGGCCAGCACGCTGCCCTCGTGCAGCACCGTCACCTTGTGCGCGATCTTGCGCACGAACTCCATGTCGTGCTCGACCACCACCAGGGTGTGCTTGCCGGCCAGCGAGATGAACAGCTCGGCGGTGCGGTCGGTCTCGGCGTCGGTCATGCCGGCCACGGGTTCGTCCAGCAGCAGGAGCTGCGGTTCCAGCATGAGCAGCATGCCGATTTCCAGCCACTGTTTCTGGCCGTGCGACAAGTCGCCGGCGCGGCGCGCGGCCTGGTCGTGCAGACGGATTTGCGTGAGCACTTCTTCCACCCGCTCGCGCTGCGCGCTGCTCAGGCGAAAACGCCAAGTGCTGCGGGCGCGCTTGTCGGCCTTGAGCGCAAGCTCCAGGTTGTCTTGCACGCTCATGTCTTCGAACACGGTGGGCTTCTGGAATTTGCGGCCGATGCCGGCCTCCACCACCTCGGCCTCGCGCAGCTTGAGCAGGTCGATGGTCTGGCCGAAAAACGCGCTGCCGGAGTCGGCCCGGGTCTTGCCGGTGATGACGTCCATCATCGTGGTTTTGCCGGCGCCATTGGGGCCGATGATGCAGCGCAGTTCGCCGGTGTCGATGGCCAGCGACAGCTTGTTCAGCGCGCGAAAGCCGTCGAAGCTCACGCTGATGTCGTCGAGGTAGAGCGCCACGCCATGGCTCATGTCCACGCCCGGCTGGCGCAGATGGCCGTAGCCGCCTTCCTGGACGCTGCCGCCCAGTTCGGGATTCGGTTGCTGGAAGACGATGTCCCGCCAGTCGATCTCAGCCACGGCGCTGCCTCCATTGCTTGACCAGACCGACGATGCCGTAGGGCGCGTAGAGCGTGACGACGATGAACAGCCCGCCGAGAAGATAGAGCCAGGCTTCGGGAATGGCCACGGTCAGCCAGCTTTTGGCGGCGTTCACCAGCACCGCGCCGATGATGGGGCCGATGAGCGTGCCGCGCCCGCCGATGGCCGTCCAGATGGCGATTTCAATCGAGTTGGCGGTGGACATTTCGCTCGGGTTGATGATGCCCACCTGCGGCGCGTACAGCGCACCGGCCAGGCCGCACATCATCGCGGCGATGGTCCACACGCCGAGCTTGAACCACAGCGGGTTGTAGCCGCAGAACATGACGCGGCTCTCGGCGTCTCGGATGGCCGTGAGCACGCGGCCGAACTTGCTGCGCACCAGCCAGCGGGCGAACACGAAGCAGCCGGCCAGTGCCACGCTGGTGGCGACGAACAGCGCCACGGTCATGCCGGCGGTGCCCATGGGAAAGCCCAGCAGCACCTTGAAATCGGTCAGGCCGTTGTTGCCGCCGAAGCCGGTTTCATTGCGGAAGAACAGCAGCATGGCGGCATAGGTCAGCGCCTGGGTGATGATGGAGAAATACACCCCCTTGATACGCGAGCGGAAGGCGAAAAAGCCGAAGATGAAGGCCAGCAGACCGGGCATGAACAGGGCCAGGAACAGCGCATAGGCAAAGTGCTCGGTGCCCACCCAGTACCAGGGGAAATGCGTCCACTGCATGAACTGCATGAAGTCGGGCAGATTGCCGCTGGCGGCGGTCATGCTGCGGTTCAAATACATGCCCATGGCATAGCCGCCCAGGGCGAAGAACAGCCCCTGGCCCAGCGACAGGATGCCGGCATAGCCCCACACCAGGTCCATCGCCAGCGCGACGATGGCGTAGCAAAGAATCTTGCCGGCCAGGCCTATCCAGTATTGCGACAGATGCAGGCTGCTGCCCTGCGGCACGGCCAGCGCCAGCAGGGGCGCGGCAACACAGGCCAGCAGCAGGAAGACGATGAGCGCGGCCCAGCCCCATGCGGGCAGGAAACTCGTGGCCGGCTGCAGCTGCACCCGTGGTGACGAGGGCTGGGGTGGCGGCGTGACGACCACGCCCGACTCGTTGGTGACGGCGGCCATGGCTTCAGCTTTCCACGCTGCGGCCCTTGAGGGCGAACATGCCTTGCGGGCGCTTCTGGATGAACAGGATGATGGCCGCCAGCACCGCGATCTTCGCCAGCACCGCACCGGCCACGCCTTCGAGCAGGGTGTTGGCCACGCCCAGGGTGAGGGCAGCCGTCACCGTGCCGGTGAGCTGGCCGACGCCGCCGAGCACCACCACCATGAAGCAGTCGACGATATAGCCCTGCCCCATTTCGGGACCGACGTTGCCGATCTGGCTCAGCGCGCAGCCCGCCAATCCCGCGATGCCCGTGCCCAGGCCGAAGGCCAGCATGTCCACCCGCGGCGTGCGCACGCCCACGCAGGAGGCCATCGGCCGGTTTTGCGTCACGGCGCGCACGAACAGGCCCAGGCGCGTGCGCGAGATGAGCAGCCACATGGCCAGCAGCACGAAGGCGGTGAAGGCGATGATGACCATGCGGTTGTAGGGCAGGATGAGATTGGCCATGGCGTGCAGGCCACCCGACATCCACGGCGGGTTGTCCACCTGCACGTTCTGCGGGCCGAACACGGTGCGCACGATCTGGATCAGCACCAGGCTGATGCCCCAGGTGGCCAGCAGCGTTTCCAGCGGCCGGCCATACAGCTTGCGGATGATGGCGCGCTCCACCACCATGCCGATGCCGCCGGCGACGATGAAGGAGAACGGCACCGCCGCCACCAGCGCGTAGCTCTGCAGGCCTGGCAAATCACGTTGGAACCAGCCCTGCATCACATAAGTGGAGTAGGCGCCGATCATGATGAACTCGCCCTGCGCCATGTTGATCACACCCATCAGCCCATAGGTCACGGCCAGGCCGAGCGCGGCCAGCAGCAGAATGCTGCCCAGGCTGATGCCCGAAAACAGCGTCCCCAGGCGCTCGCCCCAGGCCAGGCGCTCGTCGATGTCGGCGAGGCTGGACTTGATTTGCGCGCGCACGGTGGCGTCGGGCTCGACGAACTGGCCATCCTTCTTGTCCAGCCGCGACAGCAGCAGACTGCGCACCGCCGGGTAGTTGCTGGCGGCAAGGTCTTTCGCCGCGCTCAGGCGCTCGGTGGCGTTCTTGCTCGTCAGCAGAATGGCGGCGTGCAGCAGTTGCAGCCGCTCCAGAATTTCGGGGTCTTTCTCGGTTTTGAGGGCTTGTTCCACCAGACCGCGATCCACCGAGGTCGGGTCGTCCTGCAACTGCTGCACGGCCTTCAGGCGCAAGGCGCGGTCGCCGGAAAACAAGTCCAGCGCGGCGCGGGCAGACTGCAATTCCTTGCGCACATAGTTGTTGTTGATCACCGCCTGCGCGTTGGCGCTGGGCGTCACTTTCCGGCCGGTGGCGAGATCGATCCAGTCATCGCCCTGCTGCACCTGCACCATGCCGCCGTCGATCTGCACCTCGTTGTTCAGCAGCTCGTGCAGGAAGTTGGCGAGCTGCGGATCGGGGTGCCCCACGGCCTGGTGCAAAGCCGCCATGCGGGAGTCGGTATCGCCGCTGGAAATCGCCATGGCCTCCTGCGGTGTGAGCGCATGCGCCAGAGGCAGCAGACCCAGCAGCAGCAGGCCAAGGGCCGTACGAAGCCAGGTGCCGGTGCGGTGCCACAAGTTGCGCGGGTCGGTCATGGTCAGGATGCGTGTGCAATACAAATCGGCGCTGCAAGGCTCCCCTCCCCAACCCTCCCCACGGGTGGGGAGGGGGTTTTCTCCTCCCCCACGGATGGGGAGGTTGGGAGGGACTCGACGAGGACGTAGAAGCGTTGCTTGAGGGTTTTCTCTTCCACCACGGCGTGGGGGAGGTTGGGATGGGGAGTGTTTCCTTTGCCGATGCTCAGGCGTTCTTCGGCTTGGGGATGTACGGGCTCCAGGACTCGCCCGGGACCAGGCCATTGGACTTCCACACCACGTCGAACTGGCCGTCTTCGCGAATCTGGCCGATGAACACCGGCTTGCTCAGGTACTGGTTCTTCAGCACCTCGACGGTGTAGCCATCCGGCGCGGCGAACTTCTGGCCGATGAGCGCCTTGCGCACGGCGTCGGTCTTGGTGGACTTGGCTTTCTCCACTGCCTGCTTCCACATGTGGATGCCGATGTAGGAGGCTTCCATCGGGTCGTCGGTCACGGGGTAGTCCTTCAAGCCCTTGGTCTTGACCCAGGCCTGCCACGACTTGACGAACTTGGCGTTGGTCGGGTTCTTCAGCGACTCGAAGTAGTTCCACGCCGTGAGCTGGCCGACCAGGGGCTTGAGGTCCATGCCGGCGATTTCCTGCTCGGCGATGGAGAAGCCGACCACCGGAATGTCGGTCGCCTTGATGCCCTGGTTGCCCAGCTCTTTGTAGAACGGCACGTTGGAGTCGCCATTCACGGTGGAGATGACACAGGTGGGCCCGGCCGAGGCGAATTTCTTGATGTCGGCGACGATGTTCTGGTAGTTGCTGAAGCCGAAGGGGGTGTAGACCTCGGCGATGTCGGCATCCTTCACGCCCTTGGAATGCAGGAAGCCGCGCAGGATGGCGTTGGTGGTGCGCGGGTACACGTAGTCGGTGCCCAGCAGGAAGAAGCGGCGGGCGCCCCCGCCGTCCTTGCTCATCAGGTATTCGGTGGCGGGAATGGCTTGCTGGTTGGGCGCCGCACCCGTGTAGACCACATGCGGGTTCTCCTCCTGGCCCTCGAACTGCACCGGGTAGAACAGCAGGCCGTTGAGCTCGTCGAGCACCGGCAGCACCGACTTGCGCGACACCGAAGTCCAGCAGCCGAAAATGGCGGCCACCTTGTCCTGCGAAATGAGCTGGCGCGCCTTTTCCGCGAACAGCGGCCAGTTGGAGGCCGGGTCCACCACCACGGGTTCGATCATGTGGCCGTCCACGCCGCCCGCGGCGTTGATTTCGGCGATGGTCATCAAGTCCACGTCTTTCAGCGCGGTCTCGGAAATGGCCATGGTGCCCGAAAGCGAATGCAGGATGCCGACCTTGATCGGCGCCTTTTTCGATGCGATGGCCGGGAACGACAGGCTGCTGGCTGCAGCGGCGGCGACGGTGGTGCCGACGGTTTTCAATGCGGTACGACGATCCATGTTGAGACTCCCTCCGGTGGATGCGAAATGCAAGCACCACGTCAGCAAGTCCCGTGCCACATCGGAATAACAGTTGTCCTGCAAGGGTCACGCGGCATGCGCGCGGCCATGCCCAGCCCAGGCAGGCGCGCCACGGCGACCAGGCTGCAATTCGGTGCGCATGCACCAGCCTGCGCACCGGCCAGATGCACCGCTTTGGTGTGTTGTCTTGCGCATCAAGGGCATACCCGCCGTGAAACGCCGGCAACGCATGGGTATGGTTTTTGCGCAGATCTTGCTGCGCTCCTTCCAACGGCCGATTCACCTGCGCTGGCCTGCAGCACGGCCCGTGCGCGCCGCTAAGCTGGCAACACACCCACCAAGAACCGCAAGCCCATGGATCTCACCCCTCGCGAAAAAGACAAGCTGCTGATCTTCACCGCCAGCCTGCTGGCCGAACGCCGCAAGGCGCGCGGGCTCAAGCTCAATGCACCCGAGGCCATCGCCTACATCACCGCAGCGGTGATGGAAGGCGCACGCGACGGCCGCACCGTGGCCGAACTGATGAGCCATGGCCGCACGCTGCTGACCCGCGACGAGGTGATGGACGGCGTGGCCGAACTCATCCCCGACATTCAGGTGGAAGTCACCTTCCCCGACGGCACCAAACTGGTGACCGTGCACCAACCCATTGTCTGAAACGGAGCCGCGCATGATCCCCGGAGAAATTGTTTGTGCCGAAGGCGACATCAGCCTCAACCCCGGCCGCGCCACCATCACCCTGTTGGTGGAGAACAGCGGCGACCGCCCGATTCAGGTCGGTTCGCACTACCACTTCGCCGAGACCAACCCTGCCCTGCGTTTCGACCGCAAGGCCGCACGCGGCATGCGCCTGAACATCGCCAGCGGCACCGCGGTGCGCTTCGAGCCGGGACAGCAGCGCACGGTGGACCTGGTGGCGTATGCGGGCAAGCGCGTGGTCATCGGCTTCCGGCAAGACGTGATGGGCAAGCTCGACTGATGCCGAGCGATCGCATGCAGCACGCCACAAGATTCCCCACCCCAACCCTCCCCACGCGTGGGGAGGGAGCCGACGCCTCCCCCACCGTGTGGGGGAGGACGGGAGGGGCATCCTTTTCTTCGCGCAGCAGCTCCGTTCTCACCTCCCCCCACCACATGGGACAGGACGGGAGGGGCGTCCATTTTTTTCGCGCAGCCCGTTCTCACCTCCCCCACGCGGTGGGGGAGGCCAGGAGGGGAAGAGCACACACTGACAACCTGAATCCCTGAAGGTCCGACCCCATGCCCACCCTCTCCCGCCGCGCCTATGCCGAAATGTTCGGCCCCACCGTGGGCGACCGCGTGCGGCTGGCCGATACCGAGCTGTTCATCGAAGTGGAAGACGACCACACCCTGCGCGCCGGCGGCTATGGCGAGGAGGTGAAGTTCGGCGGCGGCAAGACCATCCGCGACGGCATGGCGCAAAGCCAGCGCACCCGCGCCGAGGGCGCGATGGACCTGGTCATCACCAACGCGCTCATCCTCGACCACTGGGGCATCGTCAAGGCGGACGTCGGCATCCGCGGCCAGCGCATCGCCGCCATCGGCAAGGCGGGCAACCCGGACGTGCAGCCGGGGGTGGACATGATCATCGGCCCGGGCACGGAGATCCTCGCTGGCGAAGGCATGATCCTCACCGCCGGCGGCATCGACAGCCACATCCACTTCATCTGCCCGCAGCAGATCGAGGAAGCCCTCATGTCCGGCGTCACCACCATGCTGGGCGGCGGCACGGGCCCGGCCACCGGCACCAATGCCACCACCTGCACGCCCGGGCCGGAGAACCTTGCGCGCATGCTGCAGGCGGCCGACGCCTTTCCGATGAACCTGGGTTTTCTCGGCAAGGGCAACGCCAGCCGTCCCGACGCGCTGCGCGAGCAGATCGACGCCGGCGCCATCGGCCTCAAGCTGCACGAGGACTGGGGCACCACGCCCGCGGCGATCGACTGTGCCTTGAGCGTGGCCGAAGAGGCCGACGTGCAAGTGGCGATCCACACCGACACGCTCAATGAGTCGGGCTTCATCGAGGACACCATCGCCGCCTTCAAGGGCCGCACCATCCACACCTTCCACACCGAAGGCGCCGGCGGCGGCCATGCGCCCGACATCCTCAAGGTGCTGGGCGAGGCCAATGTGCTGCCCTCCAGCACCAACCCGACGCGGCCCTTCACCGTCAACACCATCGACGAGCACCTCGACATGCTGATGGTGTGCCACCACCTCGACCCCAACATCGCCGAGGACCTGGCCTTCGCCGAGAGCCGCATCCGCCGCGAGACCATCGCCGCCGAGGACGTGCTGCACGACCTCGGCGCCATCAGCATCATGTCCAGCGACAGCCAGGCCATGGGCCGCGTCGGCGAAGTGGCGCTGCGCACCTGGCAGACCGCGCACAAGATGAAAGTGCAGCGCGGCTGGCTGGCTCCACCGGCAAGCATGACGGGCGCGCAAGCCGATGCGCGCAACGACAACTTCCGCGCCAAGCGTTACATCGCCAAATACACCATCAACCCCGCGCTGGCGCATGGCATCGCGCATGAGGTGGGCTCCATCGAAGTCGGCAAATGGGCCGACCTGGTGCTGTGGCGCCCCGCCTTCTTCGGCGTCAAGCCCAGCCTCATCCTCAAGGGCGGCTTCATCGCCGCGGCGCTGATGGGCGACGCCAACGCCTCCATCCCCACGCCGCAGCCCGTGCACACCCGCCCCATGTTCGGCGCCTTCGGCGGCGCGCGGCACGCCACCTCGCTCACCTTCGTCTCGCAAGCCGGCTTGGCGAACGACATCGGCCAACGCTTCGGCCTGCACAAGCCCCTCGCCGCCGTGCGCGGCTGCCGCAGCGTGAAAAAAGCCGACCTCATCCACAACGCCTACACCCCGCAGATGCAGGTGGACGCCCAAACCTACGAAGTCCGCGCCGACGGCCAGCTCCTCACCTGCGAACCCGCCACCGTGCTGCCAATGGCGCAGCGGTATTTTTTGTTTTGAGGGATGGCTCGATGCGTTCAGCGTGCGATCGAATGCGCCCGTATCCATGCCGCGAAGTCGTCTTCCGGCAGGTCGCCGGAGGCGACGGCGCGCATGATGAGCGTGGCGTCGGCTTGGGTTGTGACGAGGCGCTGGCCGTTCAAGGCCAGAAACAAGCCCACGGCGAGGAACGCGGCGCGCTTGTTGCCATCGACAAAAGCATGATTTTTTGCCAGGCCCACGCCATAGGCGGCGGCGAGTGCGGCAAGGTCTGGTTCGCCATAGGCGACCAGATTCAGAGGCCGGGCCAAGGCCGAGTCGAACAAGCCTTCATCGCGCAGGCCGGGGGCACCGCCGTGCTCGGCCAGACTTTCATCATGCAACAGCAGCAGCGCATGGCGGTCGATGAAACGCCAGATCATTTGGCGAGCTGGTGGAAGGTGTCGCGGTACTCGCGCATGAATTCCCGGCCGAGTTGCAGTTGCTCGTCGAGCGCAGGGTCGTAAGGCGTGAGGGTGACGCCATTCGCCGCCTCGGTGACGAACACCATGTCGCCTTTTTCCAGCTTGAGGCGGGCGAGGATTTCCTTGGGCAGAATGACGCCAACGGAATTGCCGATCTGGGTGAGTTTGAGTGCGGCCATGAGAATCTCCCGGTGTGGGTGGCGATCAAGTTATAACGGTTGTTATATTAAACCCAGACTCTCACCTTGTCTTGCCTCATCGCAAATCCTGCCATGCTCACCGTCAACAAACACCTTCCCGCCGCGCGCGGCCTGGCTCCGGCGCTGGTCCAGCGTGCCGCAAGCATCAGCCTGGATTGGGACACGCGCAGCAAGAGCCGCTTCGACGCCCACGACAGCGCTGGGCGTCACTTGGGCGTGTTCCTGCCACGCGGCACCGTGCTGCGAGGGGGCGACATGCTGGTGGCCGAAGACGGCACGCTCATCCGCGTGGAAGCCGCGCCGCAAGCCGTGCTGCAGGTGCGCGCCTGCCAGGCCCGCGGCACCGCCACGGATCTGCCCCGCGCCGCCTACCACCTGGGCAACCGCCATGTGCAGCTCGAAGTTCAGGCCGATTGCCTGCAGTTCGAACCCGACCCGGTGCTGGCCGACATGCTGCGGCGCATGCACCTGATCGTCACCGAGGCGCTGGCTCCGTTCGAGCCGGAGGCGGGGGCGTATGGGGAGGGCGGCGGGCAGCATCACGATCATGCGCACGAGCAAGACCACGAACACGAGCATGGACATGACCACGCGCATTGAGGGCGACGGCGTGGCGGGCGATGCTCCCCATCCCAACCCTCCCCACCCGTGGGGAGGGGGCGAAGGCCCATCCCCACCACATCACGAAGGCCGGAACGAGCCACCCCTTCCTCGCACAGCGCCGTCCTCTCCTTCCCCACCCTGTGGGGGAGGTCGGGAGGGGGAGCTTCGCGTGCAACACAACACTTCGCTGCCCGAAGCACACAACCCCACCCCCCTGCTGTCCTCGATGTGGCTGTCCTCTCCCGCCTTGCCGGTGGGCGGATTCAGCTATTCCGAAGGACTGGAGGCAGCGGTGGACGCAGGTTGGGTCACCAACGAAGCCCAGGCCCTGCAATGGCTGCGCGGCCAGCTTCAACTGACGCTGGCGCGCAGCGAACTTCCCGCAGCCTGCGCCGCCCATGCCGCGTGGGAAGCCGCCGATTCCGCCGCGCTGCAAGCCATCCAGACCTGGGTGCTGACCACGCGCGAGACCGCCGAGCTGCGCCAGCAAAGCCAGCAGATGGGCCGCTCGATGCTGGAATGGTTGCGCCATCTGCGCCCCGACCACCCTGCCCTGGCGCTGGCGGCGCAAATCGCGCCCGCCCCCGCCTGGCCGCTGGCCTTTGCGCTGGGCGGTCTCGCGCTGGGGCTGGACACCGATCACATGGCCCACGCGCTCGCCTTTTCCTGGCTGGAGAATCAGGTGCAGGCGGCGATGCGCGCCGTTCCCCTGGGCCAGAGCAGCGGGCAGCGGCTGCTGGCCGCGCTCACGCCCGGCATCCCCGCCGCCGTGGCGCAGGCACGAAACCTGCAGCACCGCATGGACCACTGGCAGAGCTTCTCGCCCATGCTGGCCATTCTCAGCAGCCGTCACGAAATCCAATACTCCCGCCTGTTCCGATCATGAGCGCACAACCTCCCACACCCTCCACCTCGCCCCTGCACCACATTGCCCGCCGCAGCAAGCGCCTGCCGCCGCTGCGCGTGGGCATCGGCGGGCCGGTGGGCTCGGGCAAGACCACCCTGCTCGAAATGCTGTGCAAGGCCATGCGCGCCCAGTACGACCTCGTCGTGGTGACCAACGACATCTACACCAAGGAGGACCAGCGCCTGCTCACCGTGGCGGGTGCCCTGGAGCCCGAGCGCATCATGGGGGTGGAGACGGGCGGCTGCCCGCACACCGCCATCCGCGAGGACGCGTCGATCAACCTCGAAGCGGTGGACCGCATGCTGGAGCAGTTCCCCGACGCCGACATCGTGTTCATCGAGTCCGGCGGCGACAACCTCGCCGCCACCTTCAGCCCGGAACTGAGCGACCTCACCATCTACGTCATCGACGTGGCCGGCGGCGAAAAGATTCCGCGCAAGGGCGGCCCCGGCATCACCAAGAGCGACCTGTTCGTCATCAACAAGACCGATCTCGCCCCCCATGTGGGCGCCAACCTCGACGTGATGCGCGCCGACACCGTGCGCATGCGCACGGGCGCAAGCGGCCTGCGCCCTTTCGTGATGACCAATCTCAAAACCCTGGAGGGGCTGGACGCGGTGGTGCGCTTCATCGAAACCAAGGGGCTGTTGCAAGTGGCCTGATGCAACGCGAACCACGCAACAGCCTTGGCGCTGCGCCCCATCCCCCGCCCAACCCATCGCACATGAACACCACGACACCCCGCCTGCTGCTTCTCGCCCACGGCTCGCGTCAGCCGGAATGGGCGCGGCCTTTCGAGGCTGTGCTCGCCGCCGTGCGCGCCAGCCGGCCTGAGTTGCGGGTTGAGCTGGCCTATCTCGAATCCATGCAGCCATCCTTGGCGCAGGCGCTGCTCGAGGCGGGCGCGGCGGGCTGCACGCAACTGCATCTCGTGCCGCTGTTCCTCGGCGCAGGCGGTCATTTGCAGCGCGACATTCCGCAAGCGGTGCGCGATGCCCAACTGCGGCACCCCCAGCTCACGGTGCGCGTTGCGGCTGCGGCTGGCGACAGCCCGGACATCGTCGCCGCGCTGGCGGCCTACGCGCTGCGTTGCGCGCAGGGCTGAGGCGTGGCGAACAACTGCTCGGGCGGCCCCATTTCATGAATGCAGCCCGCGCGCATCAAGGCCATGCGGTCAGACACCTTGCGGGCAAAGCTCATCTCGTGCGCCATCATCAGAAGGGTCATGCCCTCGTTGGCCAGCACCTCGACCACGCGCAAGACCTCGCCGACGAGTTCGGGGTCGAGTGCCGACGTGATTTCGTCGCAAAGCGATGCAGCGACTCGCGGACCTGGGTGCGACTGACCGCGAACAGCGCGGCCAGCTGCGTCTCCACGAGCCGGGCGCCCGGCTGCAAGCGCTGCGCCAGGATGGCGGCGATGATGCGGTCGGAGATGTCGGCGGGAGAAATCATGGCTTGGCTTTCCGCGCCAATGACATGCAAGTCTCATGTCAATTTGTATACGATCCTTGTGTTCAATCGTTGTGCACATTGAGCCGCTGGATGCCACCGGCCCCTCGCCTGCGCAACTTTTCGGTGCATTGCGCACCTCAAACACCCATCCATCGCAGTGCCAGGGTCTTGAGGTCCGGCGATGAAAGAAACCGATTTCTGCGCGCTCCGAGGCGAGCAAACTCCAGACTGTCCACCGATGTGCCCGACAGCGGCAGGGCATGGAATTTGCTCGCGTGAGCCGTGCCATGGCCCGCTCTCGCCCCCCAATCTCTGCTCGCCACATCCTGCAGCGCACCCTGAAGGTTGCCGTCATTTCGCCCGACCCCGCGCTGGGGGAGGACGATGCCGACCACCAGCGCCAGGCGCAGCGTTGTGCCGTGCTGGTGCATGGACTGCAGGATGCGGGCTACGAGGTGGTGGCGGTGCTGCCGGCCTCGCCCGACCTGGACGAGCGCATCGCCGCCGCCGCGCCGGACCTGGTCATCGTCGATGCCGAATCCGGCGTGCGCGACTTGCTGGAGCATGTGGTGCTGGCCTCGCGCGACACGCCCCGGCCCATCGTGCTGTTCACCGACGACGACGACACCGGGACCGCCCAGCTCGCCATTGCCGCCGGAGTCACCGCGTATATCGTCGACGGGCTCAAGCCCAGCCGCGTGAAGCCGGTGATCGAAGTGGCGCTGGCGCGCTTCGAGCGCGAGCAGGGGCTGCGCGCCGAACTCATCGAGGCACGGCTTCAACTCTCCGAGCGCAAGCTGGTGGAGCGCGCCAAGGGCATCGTGATGCAGCGCCAGGGTTGCAGCGAGGAGGAAGCCTTCGGCCGCATGCGCAAACTGGCGATGGAGAAAGGGCTGAAGCTCGCCGAGGTGGCGCAGCGCATTCTGGACACGGTCGGGTTGATCTGAACGCGGCGCACGCAGGCAGCGGTTGCCGATACCCCCAGGAGTTGGCACCAGATGCGAGCATCCTCGCCTGCGTCGGCGCACTCGCACAGTGCGGCGCACCACAAACGACCGCCGCAAAAGCTGGGCAGATTCGACCCTTCCCTCTGAAGCCGGCGGTCTGACGGCCTGGCACGGCTATTGCGTGTAACCAGACGTAGGCCAATGGCGGCTTATGCAGGGACCTCCGGTTGCCGGTGTCTCCCCCCTCCGGTTTTGGCAACGATGCCCTCGAGAGCACCACGGTTGTGGCTGCGCTTGAGGGCTTTTTTTTTCGACCGTCATGCTCGACCGCCCGACTCAACCGCTCCTCTCGACCCGACCCATCACAGGACCTTTCATGCGCAAACCCGAAGACGCCACACCCAAGACCGATGCTCCGGCCCAGCCCGCCCGTCGCGCCATCATGAAGTCCGGGGCTGCAGTTGCAGTCGCCAGCCTGTTGCCCGGGCTGCAGTCCCAGGCGCGCGCGGCAGGAACCGGCTTCGGCAAGCCCGAAATGGAAGAAGTCAAGATCGGCTTCATCCCCCTGACCGACTGCGCCCCCATCGTGATGGCGGCGGTGCTGGGTTTCGACAAGAAGTACGGGGTGAAGATCATCCCGAGCAAGCAGGCCTCGTGGGCTGCCGTGCGCGACAACCTCGTCACCGGCGGCATTCAGATGGCGCATGTGCTCTATGGCCTGCCCTATGGCGTGCAACTCGGCGTGGGCGGGCCGAAGAAGGACATGGCCATTCTGATGGGCCTGAACCGCAATGGCCAGGCCATCACCCTGGCCGATGCGCTGGCCAAGGAAGGCATCACCACCGGCCCGACGCTGGCCAAGGCCATCGCCGAAAAGAAGCGCACCTACACCTTTGCCCAGACCTTTCCCACCAGCACCCACGCCATGTGGCTGTATTACTGGCTGGCGACCTACGGCGTCAACCCGCTGAAAGACGACAAGGTGATTACCGTGCCGCCGCCGCAGATGGTGGCGAACATGCGCGTGGGCAGCATGGACGGCTTTTGCGTCGGCGAGCCGTGGAACGCGGTGGCCATCGAGCAGAAGATCGGCTTTACCGCCGTGACCAGCCAGGAGATTTGGATGGATCACCCCGAGAAAGTGCTGGGCACCACCGACGAGTTCGTGCAGAAGTACCCCAACACCACCAAGGCGGTGATGGCCGCGGTGCTGGAAGCCTGCCGCTGGATCGACGCCTCGGATGCCAACCGCACCAAGATGGCCGAAATCATCGCCGCACCGGGCTATGTGAACACGCAGGTGGAAACCATCCTGCCGCGCATCCTCGGCCATTACACCAACGGCCTGGGCAAAAGCTGGGACGACAAGCACCCGATGACCTTCTATGAAGACGGGCAGGTCAACTTTCCCTGGCTGTCGGACGGCATGTGGTTCCTGACCCAGTTCCGCCGCTGGGGCCTGATCAAGACCGACCCCGACTACCTCGCCGTGGCCAAGGCGGTGAACCGGGTCGATCTTTACAAGGACGTGGCCGCCGAACTCAAGGTGCCGGTGCCTGCCAGCACCCTGCGCACCTCCAGGCTGATCGACGGCGTGACCTGGGACGGCAAAGACCCGAAGGCCTATGCCCGCAGTTTCAAGATCAACGACATGGCCACTTGACGTCCCGGGCGCCGCGCGGCATCGCAACCGCCCGGCGCCCCGCCTGAAACGCAACGCATGACGATGAAGCAGGAGTCCAGCATGAACACCGCAGTCCTGTCCGGCGCCGCCGGATTCAACCCCGAGCCGCCGACCGAGAGCATCGCGCTCGACGCTCAAACCGCGCAGACCGCGGCGCATGCCGAACCCACCTCGGCTGCCACGGCAACTTCGAGCAGCAGCAAGTTCGCCATCCGCCCGATGAGCGCGGACGACCGCAAGCGCGCGCGCAACCGCCGGATCGTGCTGGCGCTGGTGGCGCCGCTGGCCGGCCTGGCGCTGCTGCTGCTGGTGTGGGAACTGGCCGCCGAGCACAGCGCGCAATTCCCCTCGCCGCTCGTCACCTGGAAGTCGGCGCAAAAGGTGTTCGCCCATCCCTTTTACAACAACGGGCCGAACGATGTGGGCATCGGCTGGAACCTGTTGGCCTCGCTGCAGCGCGTGGCCTATGGCTTCGGCCTGGCAGCCCTGGTGGGTATTCCGCTGGGCTTCGCCATTGGCCGCATGCGCTTTCTCAATCGCATGCTCTCGCCCATCATCAGCCTGCTGCGCCCGGTGTCGCCGCTGGCCTGGCTGCCCATCGGCCTGTACGTGTTCAGCAACGCCCCGGCGGCAGCCATCTACACCATTTTCATCTGCTCCATCTGGCCGATGATGATCAACACCGCCATCGGCGTGCAGCGCATTCCGCAAGATTATTTGAACGTGGCGCGGGTGCTCGACCTCTCCACCTGGAAGGTGTTCACCAAGATCTTGCTGCCCTCGGTCATGCCCTACATGATGACCGGCGTGCGGTTGTCGGTCGGCACCGCCTGGCTGGTGATCGTCGCCGCTGAAATGCTCACCGGCGGCACCGGCATCGGCTTCTGGCTGTGGAACGAGTGGAACAACCTCAACCTCGCCCACATCATCATCGCCATCCTGGTCATCGGCGTCACCGGCATGGTGCTCGAAGGCGCGCTGATGCTGCTGGCGCGGCGCTTCAGCTACGACGAAGCGCGCTGAAAGTCCCCATCTCTCCCACGAGGCATCCACCATGGAACGTTTCATCGCCGTCCAACAAGTCGAGATGGTGTTCGACAGCGCACGCGGCCCCTTCCACGCCCTGCAAGGCATCAACCTGGACATCGCCCGTGGCGAGTTCATCAGCCTCATCGGCCATTCCGGCTGCGGCAAGAGCACCCTGCTCAATCTCATCGCCGGGCTCACGCTGCCCAGCGCCGGGGTGATGGTTTGCGATGGCCGCGAAATCCACGCGCCCGGACCCGACCGCGCCGTGGTGTTCCAGAACCACTCGCTGCTGCCCTGGCTCACCTGCTTCAGCAACATCCACCTCGGCGTCGAGCGCGTGTTCGGCGGCGCGCGAGGAAACGCCGGGCCGCCCCAAGTTTCCTCGCCCCCTGCGGGGGGCAGGGCGGCGCGCCGCCCCTGGGGGCGCTCAGAGACCAAGGCGCAGTTGAAAGCCCGCACCCAGGCCGCGCTGGAACTGGTGGGCCTGCCGCACGCCGCGCACAAGCACCCGCATGAAATTTCCGGTGGCATGAAGCAGCGCGTCGGCATCGCCCGGGCGCTGGCGATGGAGCCCAAGGTGCTGCTGATGGACGAGCCCTTCGGCGCGCTCGACGCCCTCACCCGCGCCAAGCTGCAGGACGAATTGCAAGGCATCGTCGCCGCCAGCGGCGCCACCGTGGTGATGGTGACGCACGACGTGGACGAAGCCGTGCTGCTGTCCGACCGCATCGTCATGCTGACCAACGGCCCGGCAGCCACCATCGGCGAAATCCTCACCGTCGATCTGCCGCGCCCGCGCGAACGCCTGGCCCTGAGCGAAGACCCGCACTACGCCCACCTGCGCGCCCAGGTGATGGAGTTTCTCTACAAGCGCCAGGCGCATCCGCAGGCCAAGGTGGCCTGACCGCCCCGAGCACGACCCCACTTCAAGGAGTTCAACCATGAGCATCACCGCCGAGCAAATCCAGCTGGTGCAATCCAGCTTCGCCAAGGTCAGGCCCATTGCCGACCAGGCTGCCGCACTGTTCTATGCGCGCCTGTTCGAGATCGCACCCCAGGTCAAGCCGATGTTCAAGGGCGACATGGTCGAGCAGGGCCGCAAGCTGATGGCCATGCTGAACACCGTGGTCAACGGGCTGACGGATCTGGACAGCATCGTGCCGGCCGCGCAGAGCATGGCCAAGCGGCATGTCGACTACGGCGTGCGGCCGGAACATTACGCATGCGTGGGCAGCGCCCTGCTGCATGCCCTAGGCCAGGGCCTGGGCACGGACTTCACCCCCGCAGTGAAGCAGGCCTGGGCCGATGCCTACGGGCTATTGTCGGGCGTGATGATCGCCCCGGCCTACCCCGCGACGCAGGAGCAGCGCGCATGAACAAGCTCAAGCTCGTCCTCGTGGGCAACGGCATGGCCGGCGTGCGCGCGCTGGAGGAGCTGCTCAAGCTCGCCCCGGATCTGTACGACATCACGGTGTTCGGCGCCGAGCCGCATCCCAACTACAACCGCATCCTGCTGTCGCCGGTGCTCGCCGGCGAGCAGACCATCGAGCAGATCATCCTCAACCCGCTGTCCTGGTACGCCGACAACGGCATCACCCTGCACACCGGCAAGACCGTGGTGGAGATCGACCGCGTCAAGCGCCTCGTTCGCACGGACGATGGCCTCGAGGCCCCCTACGACCGCCTGCTGCTGGCCACCGGCTCGCTGCCCTTCATCCTGCCGGTGCCGGGCAAGGAGCTGGGTGGCGTGATCGCCTACCGCGACATCAAGGACACCGAAACCATGATCGAGACCGCCAAGGTGCACAAGCACGCGGTGGTCATCGGCGGCGGCCTGCTGGGGCTGGAAGCGGCCAACGGCCTGATGCTGCGCGGCATGGACGTGACCGTGGTGCACATCATGCCGTGGCTGATGGAGCGCCAGCTCGACGATGTGGCGGGCAAGCTGCTGCAAAAATCGCTGGAGGATCGCGGGCTGAAGTTTCTGATTGGCGCGCAGACACAATCCTTGCTCGGCGACGACACAGGCCGCGTGCGCGCCGTGCAGTTCAAAGACGGCAGCGAGATTGCCGCCGACCTGGTGGTGATGGCCGCTGGCATACGCCCCAACACCGCGCTGGCGGAGAAGGCCGGCATCTATTGCAACCGCGGCATCGTCGTCAGCGACACGCTGCAGACCATCACCGATCCGCGCATCTACGCCCTGGGCGAATGCGCCGCGCATCGCGGCATTGCCTACGGTCTGGTGGCGCCGCTGTTCGAGCAGGGCAAGGTGGCGGCCAACCATCTGGCGCAGTTCGGCATTGGCCGCTACACCGGCAGCCAGACCAGCACCAAGCTCAAGGTCACGGGCATCGACCTGTTCTCGGCGGGCAACTTCATGGGCGGCGAGGGCTGCGAAGACATCGTCCTGTCCGATCCGTTTTCCGGCGTGTACAAGCGCCTGGTGATTCAAGGCGACAAGCTGATCGGCGCCTGCCTCTATGGCGACACGGTGGACGGCTCCTGGTACTTCAAGCTGCTGCGCGAAGGCCGCAAGGTGCACGACATTCGCGACAAGCTGATGTTCGGCGAAAGCCACCTGGGCGACGCCGGCCACCAGGGCCAGAGCAAGGCGCAACTGATGGCCGATGGCGACGAAGTCTGCGGCTGCAACGGCGTGAACAAGGGCAGCATCTGCAAGGCCATCAAGGAGAAAGGCCTGTTCACCCTGGAAGAGGTGCGCAAGCACACCAAGGCCAGCGCCAGTTGCGGCTCGTGCACCGGCCTGGTGGAACAGTTGCTGATGTTCACCGCCGGCGGCGACTACAGCTCGGCACCGAAAAAGAAGGCCATGTGCGGCTGCACCGACGCCAGCCACCAGGAAGTGCGCGACGCCATTCGCGAACAGCATCTGCTGACCATTGCCGACGTCTACGCCACGATGGGCTGGCGCACGCCCAACGGTTGTTCGAGCTGCCGCCCGGCGGTGAATTACTACCTCATCGCCACCTGGCCGCACGAGGCCAAGGACGACCCGCAAAGCCGCTTCATCAACGAGCGCAGCCACGCCAACATCCAGAAAAACGGCACCTATTCGGTGATCCCGCGCATGTGGGGCGGCGAGACCTCGGCCTCGGAGTTGCGCCGCATTGCCGACGCCGTGGACAAGTACAAGATCCCCACGGTGAAGGTGACCGGCGGCCAGCGCATCGACCTGCTGGGCGTGAAGAAGGAAGACCTGCAGGACGTCTGGCGCGACATCGGCATGCCCAGCGGCCACGCTTACGCCAAGGCGCTGCGCACGGTGAAGACCTGCGTCGGCAGCGAATGGTGCCGCTTCGGCACGCAAGACAGCACGGCGCTGGGCAAGCTGCTGGAACGCGCCACCTGGCGCATGTACGCGCCGCACAAGGTGAAGTTCGCCGTCAGCGGCTGCCCGCGCAACTGCGCCGAATCGGGCATCAAGGACGTGGGCATCATCGGTGTCGATTCCGGCTGGGAGATGTATGTCGGCGGCAACGGCGGCATCAAGACCGAAGTGGCGCAATTCCTCGTCAAGCTCAAGACCCAGGAGGAGGTGCTGGAGTACACCGGCGCCTTCATCCAGCTCTACCGCGAAGAGGGCTGGTATCTGGAGCGCACCGTGCATTTCATCGCCCGCGTCGGGCTGGACTATGTGAAGCAGCGCGTGCTCGACGACGCCGCTGGCCGCGAGGCGCTGTGGGAGCGCCTGCAGTTCGCCCTGCAAGGCGAGCCCGACCCGTGGTTCGAGATCGACCGCGCCCAGGTGGACACGCGGCAGTTCATTCCCATCGTGCCGATCGCCGCCAACGCGGCGCAAGGAGAACCGGCATGAGCGCTGCCGACTTCGCTGCCGATCTGGCAAGCGCCGCCCACGCCGATGCGGCCTGGACCCAAGTCTGCACTCTGGCCGACATCCCCGCCCTCGGCGCGCGCCGCGTGCGCCGCCCCGACGGCGTGGACATCGCCCTGTTCCGCGCCGAGAGCGACCGCATCTACGCCCTGCTCGACCGCTGCCCGCACAAGGGCGGCCCGCTGTCGCAAGGCATCGTCTTCGGCGAGTCGGTCGCCTGCCCGCTGCACAACTGGACCATCCGGCTGGGTGATGGCCGCGCCCAGGCTCCGGACGACGGCTGCACCCCCGCCTTCGCCGTGAAGGTGGAGGGCGAGCAGATCTATTTGCGCAGCGACCAGTTGCACGCCCCGATTGCCGCAATGGCCGCGTCAACTTGCCACGGCGCGGCCTGCGGGAGCGCGGCATGAAAACCCGATCCGCGATGCGCAGCCTCCCCATCCCGACCTCCCCCACGTGGTGGGGGAGGAGCATGCACTCCCTCCCCACGCGTGGGGAGGGCCGGGGTGGGGAGCTTGCGCGCACCTCAACAGCAGGCCCAAGATGAACGCCGCCGACCTGCCCGCCGGTTCCATCGCCATCGCGCCCGATGGCGCCGTGCGCGAGACACGCTCGACCTGCCCCTATTGCGGCGTGGGCTGTGGCGTGCTCATCCAGAGCGAGGGCGGGCGCATCACCGGGGTGCGGGGCGACCCCGATCATCCGGCCAATTTCGGCAAGCTCTGCACCAAGGGCGGCGCGCTGTATCTGAGCGCCAAGCCGGAATTGCTGCCGCAAATTCGCGCCCTGCGGCCCGAGTTGCGCACGCGCCGCGCCGCGCCGCGCCAGGCGGTGCGCTGGGGCCACGCGCTGGACCATGTGGCGCGGCGCTTCGCCGCCATCATTGCCGAGCATGGCCCCGACAGCGTGGGCTTCTACATCTCCGGCCAGATGCTGACCGAGGATTATTACGTCTTCAACAAGCTGGCCAAGGGGCTGATCGGCACGAATAACGTCGACACCAATTCACGCGTCTGCATGAGCAGCGCGGTGGCGGGCTACAAGGCGACTCTCGGCGCGGACGCACCGCCTTGCAGCTACGACGACATCGACCACGCCGCATGTCTGGTTCTCGCGGGCAGCAACGCCGCCTGGTCGCACCCCATTGCCTTCCGCCGCATCGAGCAGGCCAAGGCGAGGCGGCCGGAGCTGCGCATCGTCGTCATCGACCCGCGCCGCACCGAAACCGCCGAACTCGCCGATCTGCATCTGCAACTCCTGCCGGGAACCGACGTGGCGCTGTTCCACGCCATGCTGCATGTGATGGTGTGGGAAGACCTGGTGGACCCCGCTTTCATCGCCGCCCATACCAGCGGTTATGCCGCGCTGCGCGAGCTGGTGCGCGACTTGAGCCCTGCTGTCGCGGCCAATCTGTGCGGGCTTGCGGCGCAGGACATCGTCACTGCCGCACGCTGGTTCGCGCTGGGCGGCCTGGGCGCCGATGTGGCCAGGCGTCAGCCCACGCTCTCCATGTATTGCCAGGGCCTGAACCAGTCCAGCAGCGGCACGGCGAAGAACGCCGGGCTGATCAATCTGCACCTGGCCTGCGGCCAGGTCGGCAAGGCGGGCGCGGGGCCATTCTCGCTCACCGGCCAGCCCAATGCCATGGGCGGGCGCGAGGTGGGCGGCATGGCCAATCTGCTCAGCGCGCATCGCGATTTGTCCAACCCCGGGCACCGCGCCGAAGTCGCCAGGCTCTGGGGCGTGGCCGACGTGCCCGCCGAGCGCGGCAAGACCGCCATCGAACTGTTCCAGGCCGTGGCCGACGGCACGGTGAAAGCGCTGTGGATTGCCTGCACCAACCCGGCGCAATCGCTGCCCGACCAGGCGCTGGTGCGCCGCGCGTTGGAGGCCGCCGAACTCGTCGTGGTGCAGGAGGCGTACACCACTGCTGCAACCGTGCCCTACGCCGACGTGCTGCTGCCCGCCACCACCTGGGGCGAGAAGGAAGGCACGGTGACGAACTCCGAGCGCCGCATCAGCCGCGTGCGCGCCGCCACGCCCGCGCCCGGCGAGGCGCGCGACGACTGGGCCATCGCGGTGGACTTCGCCCACCGGCTTGAGTCGCTTCTTCCGCAACGACTGAACGGCAGGCTCACCCTCTTCCCCTACCCCACGCCCGAGGCGGTGTGGAACGAGCACCGCGAATCCACGCGTGGGCGCGACCTCGACATCACCGGTCTGTCGTGGGCTCTGCTGGAGCGCGACGGCCCGCAGCAATGGCCTTACCCGGCTGGTGCCGGTAGCGGCAAGACGCGGCTGTACGAGGACGGCGTCTTCCCCACGCCCGACGGCCGCGCGCGCTTTTTCGCCCAGGCCTTCAAGCCCGTGGCCGAGCCTTGCGACGCACGCTATCCGGTGGCCCTCACCACCGGGCGGCTGCGCGACCAATGGCATGGCATGAGCCGCACCGGCTCGGTGCCGCGGCTGTTCAACCACGCGCCCGAACCCTGCATCGACCTCCACCCCAGCGACCTCGCCCGGCGCGGTCTGAGCGATGGCGAATTGCTGCGCGTGGCCTCGCGTCGCGGCGACATCATCGTGCCCGCCCGCGCCACCGACACGGTACGCCCCGGCCAGGCCTTCATCGCCATGCACTGGGGCGCGGAATTCCTCGCCGGGCGCAATGCCGAGGGCGTGGCGCGCCTGGGCGTCAACGGCCTCACCCTGCCCGCGATCGACCCCTATTCCTTCCAGCCCGAGCTCAAGCACAGCGCGGTGCGGGTGGAGGCCGCCAACCTCACCTGGCACCTCGCCGCCTTCGGCTGGATGCCCGAGACGAGCGCGCACGCGCTGCGTCGCGAACTGATGCGCGAACTGGCCGCGCTGCCGTTCGTGATGTGCGTGCCCTTCGGCCGCGAGCGCACCGGCCTGCTGCTGCGCGCCGCCGCGCGCGGTGCGCCACCCGCCGAACTGCTGGCGCGCATCGAAGCCCATTTCGGCGTGCAGGGCAGCGCGGCCCTGCACTACGCCGACCCCGGCCGCAGCGTGCTCCGCTCCGTGCGGCTGATTGGCGAGCGCATCGATGCCGCGCTGCTGTCCGGCCCGGCCGACAGCGTGGTGGCGCAAGGCTGGCTGCGCGAACTGCTGCAGAGCGAGGCCAGCGCCAAGCCCTATGGCCGCTGGTTGCTGCTGCCCTCGACCAAGGCGCCGAGCCATCTGCCCAGCCCCGGCCACCAGGTGTGCAACTGCTTCGACGTGTGGCAAAGCCAGATCGACGCCGTGCTGCCCACGCTGGACGGCGACGCCGACACCGTGCTCGCCACGCTGCAGCAGCAATTGAAGTGCGGCACCAACTGCGGCTCCTGCCTGCCCGAGCTGCGCCGCATCGTGCGCGAGCATGCAGCCGTCGCGGCTTGAATGGAATTTGAAGGAGTGCACCATGTCCACCCTC
Organism: Thiomonas sp.; assembly: GCF_054608695.1. NCBI lineage: Bacteria > Pseudomonadati > Pseudomonadota > Betaproteobacteria > Burkholderiales > Thiomonas > Thiomonas sp. The sequence continues at coordinate 10,611 of NZ_JBTRXV010000042.1, read as the reverse complement.
GCAAGCTCCCCCTCCCTGCCGCCCCCGCTCGGTGGGGGAGGCGCGCAAACCCCCTCCCCACCCGTGGCGAGGGTTGGGGAGGGGAGCGTTGCGCCACGACGCTCGCCGCCGCAGGCCAACGCCGAGGCGCCGCCCGAAGACTTTGCCGCAGGCGACGAAGACCACTTCAACCCCGAAGTCGTGCCCATGCTGCGCACCATCGGCCGTGGCGCGCATGGCAGCCGTGGCCTGAGCGTGGAGCAGGCGCGGACCTTGATGGGCTGGTTGCTGCGGCGTGAACTGTCGGACGCGCAAATGGGCGGCGTGCTGCTGGCGCTGCGCATGAAGGGCGAGAGCGCCGAAGAACTCGAAGGCTTCACCCGCGCCGTGCGCGCCTCGCTGCCGGCCATCACACCGGGGCGGCCCGTGGTGGTGCTGCCCAGCGTCAACGGCGCGCGGCGCCTGCCCAACCAGGTGCCGCTGCTGGCCCTGTTGCTGCGCCAGCGCGGCATTCCGGTGCTGGTGCTGGGCACCGAGCAGAGCGACGGCCGGCTGCATACGGCGCGCATCTGGGCCGCGCTCGGCCTGCATCTCGCGGGGAGCAGCATGCAGGCGCAAGCGTTGCTGGACGCGGGCGAAGCGGTCTATCTCGACCTCGGCCGCATCAGTCCGCAACTGGCCGCGCTGCTGCAATGGCGCAGCGTGCTGGGCGTGCGCAACGCTGGCCACAGCGTGGTGAAGTTGCTGGCCCCTGTCGCCGGCCCGAGCCTGCTGCTGGCCAGCTACACCCACCCGGAATACGCGGTGCTGATGCGCGACGTGCTGCAGCGCCTGGGCCAGCCCGCGCTGCTGATGCGCGGCTGCGAAGGCGAGGCCGTGGCCCACCCGAGCCGTGCGGGCGAGCTGCTGCACATCGACGCCGCCGGCGGCCTGCACACGGAGCTGGCCACGGAGGCGACGCAAGCCGAAGTCGCCCTGCCGCCCTGCGGCACCGACCTGGCCGCCACCCTGGGCTGGATTGCCGATGTGCGCGCCGGCCGCAAGCCCGTGCCGACGCCCCTGGCACGCCAGGCCGACAGCATTGCCGCAGCTTTGCGCGCGGCACAGGCTGGCGGCTCGGGCGGCGAGAGCGGCGATGGGCCAGAGGCCCGCCCCGCGCCCATACTCGGCATCAGCAGCACGCTTGCCGGCGCCGGGGAATCGCAGCCCACCGCCGCTCGAACCGAAGCCGGTCACGCCGGCTTTTTCGCTGCCGAATCCCTCCTGCATGCCTGATTCCCGGAGCCCTGCCATGCCCCATGCACCAGCTGCCGCATCAACCCGTCCATCGACCCACACGGCACCCACCGTCCACCTCGTCGGCGCCGGCCCTGGCGACCCGGAGCTGCTCACCCTCAAGGCGGTGCGCGTGCTGCAGCAAGCCAGCGTCGCGCTGGTGGACGATCTGGTCAACGAAGGCTGCCTGCAGCATCTGCCACCCTCCTGCCGCGTCGTGCATGTGGGCAAGCGTGGCGGCTGCGCCAGCACGCCGCAAGCCTTCATCGAGCGCCTGATGGTGGCCGAAGCGCTGCGCGGCGAGCGCGTGGTGCGCCTCAAGGGCGGCGACCCGCTGCTGTTCGGCCGCGCCGGCGAAGAAATCGCCGCGCTGCGCGTCGCCGGCATTGCGGTCGAGGTGGTGCCCGGCATCACCGCCGGCGTTGCCGCGGCGGCGGCGTCCGCGGTCTCGCTCACCCACCGCGACCACGCCCGCGGCGTGGCCTTCGTCACCGGCCACACCGCGGCCGGCAACGGTGTGGACTGGGCCGCGCTGGCGCGCAGCGGACTGACCCTGGTGGTCTATATGGGTGTGTCCACCGCCGCAGCCATCCAGCAGGCTTTGCTCGACGGCGGCCTGCCGGCGTCGACCCCGGCACTGCTGGTGCAGTCCGCCAGCAACCCGGACGAGCGTCGTCTGCGCACCCGCCTGGGCTGGCTGGCCGAGAGCCTCGCCGCCAGCGGCCTGGCAAGCCCCTGCGTGATGATCATCGGCGAGGTCACCGAGGCGCAGATGCAGGCGGAAATACAGACGCAGGCCGATGCTCCGTCCTGGTCCTGGTCCAGCTTGCAGCCCGGGCTTTGCCCCGCAAGCCAGGCAGCCTGATCCGAGCACAAGCCCCGATGAATGTGGCCGCGACAGCAGGACCCGATCTCACGCCCGAGCCGCCTGCGAAGGCGCCGGCCGCAGCCTTCCTGCGCATGGGGCTGGAGCGGCTGGACTCGGCCGAGAAGCTGCTGTTCCGCGAAGTCACGCGGCGCCTGGGCAACAGCCTGGAACCGATGCCGGTGCTGCGCGAAATGCTGCACCTCATGTCCGAGCTGCTGGGCCTGAACCGCGGCCGCGTGCTGCTGCCGCAGGCCGACGGCACGCTGGCCATCGCCTGCGCCTACGGGCTGCGCGCGGAGGAGATTGCGCGTGGGCGCTACGCCCCGGGCGAGGGCATCAGCGGCCGGGTGATGTTGCGTGGCGAGGCGGCCATCGTGCAGGACATCGACACCGAGCCGCTGTACCTGGCGCGCGCCGTGCCGCGCGAGCGCCTGCCGCAGGAAACCGTGTCCTACATCGCCCTGCCCATTCCCGGCGAGGGCCGGCCCGCAGGGGTGCTGGCGGTGCACCGGCTGCGCCGGCGCCAGCGCTCGCTGGCGGAAGACCTGGCGGTGCTCGATTCCATCGCCACCCTCATCGGCCAGGTGCTGCGCCTGAACCGGCTGGTGGGCGAACGCACCGCGCGCCTGGAAGCCGAGAACACCGAACTCAAGCTGGCGCTGGAGAGCCGCGCGACGAACGTGGCGGCCTACGGCATCGTCGGCCAGGCGCCCAGCCTGCTGCGCGCGGTGCGCAAGCTGGAGCAGGCCGCCGCGACCGACGCCACGGTGCTGCTGCTGGGCGAGTCGGGCACGGGCAAGGAGCTGTTCGCCCGCGCCATTCACCAGCAGAGCGCGCGCCGCGACGGCCCCTTCGTGCGGGTGAACTGCGCCGCCATTCCCGACACCCTGTTCGAGGCCGAGCTGTTCGGCCACGAGAAGGGCGCCTACACCGGCGCGACCAGCGCCCGCACCGGACGCTTCGAGCAGGCGCACCGCGGCACGCTGTTCCTCGACGAGATTGGCGACCTGCCGCTGGCGATGCAGGTCAAGCTGCTGCGCGTGCTGCAGGAACGGGTGATCGAGCGCCTGGGCGGGCAGCGTGAGATTGCGGTGGACGTGCGCATCGTCGCCGCCACGCACCAGGACCTGCAGGGGCTGATGGCCGCGCGGCGCTTTCGCGAGGATCTGTACTACCGGCTGAACGTGGTGCCCATCCAGCTGCCGGCGCTGCGCGAGCGGCCCGACGACATGCGCCACCTGATCCGGCATTTCCTGTTCCAGCTCAACGAGCGCCACCAGCGCAGCGTGCGGCTGGCGCCGGCCGGCATGAACAGCCTGGCGGCCTACCCCTGGCCGGGCAATATCCGCCAGCTCTACAACGTGCTGGAGCGCATCGTCGTGCTGTGCGAGGCGGGCCTCGCGGACGAGGCGCTGGTCGATGCCGCCCTCATCAGCGAAGTGCAGGGCCAGATGCTGGAGCCAACGCCAGCCCGCGCTGCGCGGCAGGCCGCCGACATGCCGCAAACCTGGACCGCCGCCACTGCCAACCCCAACGCGAACCACGACCCCACCTCCAGCATCCGCCCCTACCACGCGGTGATGGAAAGCGAGCGCGAAACCATCTTTGATGCCATCCGGCGCACCGGCGGCAACAAGTCGCAAGCGGCACGGCTGCTGGGCCTGACCCTGCGCCAGCTCAACTACCGCCTGGCCCGCTTCGGCAACGCCGGCGCCTCGACAAAGCGTTAACACAATGTTGACAAATGGAAAGCCCGGCCTTTGGCACTGAATGCGTAAACCCATGATTTAAAAGCAGTTCTCTCCTGGCACAGATAGTGCGTATGTGATGTGTGCCGCAAACGGCACCCGCATCACGCAAGCCCACAAACACACACCAGGAGAACGCTTCATGAGCCAGACCGCCACGCAGAAAGTCACCTGCCTCTATCCCGACCTGCTGCGCCCCATCGACAAGGATGGCCTGGGCCAACTGGCCACCAAGGGCAAGGCCAACCCGAAGAACATCGTCACCCTCAAGGCGAAGACGGTGTGCGAGGGCCAGTTCCGCAACCTCACCTACATCCGCAATCTGCCGGCCTACGTCATCGACGAGCCGCCGCACCTGCTGGGCGAAGACACCGCGCCCAATCCGTCCGAGGCCACGCTGGCCGCGCTCGGCGCCTGCCTCTCGGTGGGCGTGCACGCCAACGCCACGGCGCGCGGCGTGGCCCTGTCCAAGCTGGAGCTGGAGATCGAAGGAGACATCAACGTCACCGCGGTGTGGGGGGTGGGCGACCTGGACCCGGCGAAGAAGCTGGGCTTCACCGACATTCGCGTGAAGATCACCGCCGAGGGCGATGCGCCGCGCGAGGTGCTCGACGCCATCATCGCCAGCGCGGACCACTGGTCGCCGGTGGCCAACACCTTGCGCAACCCGGTGAACGTGGCCGTGACGGCGGCCTGACGCCGCAACCCGATACCAGCACCCCTTCCCACGCGACGCCGCAGCGCTCGAGCCTCGCCTCCAGGAGATCTTGCCCATGACCACCCTGACCCTGGCACGCCCCCTGGCTGCCGCCATGCCGCTGATGCCCCCGACCGGGCAAGCGCCGGAGCCCCAGTTGGATGATGGACTGGGCCCCTTGCGGCAGCTCGTGACCCAGGTGCTGGGGCCGCAGGTCCTGGCCATCGATCTGGACGCCGTCTACCCGGAAGACTTCCTGCACGCCCTGGGCGCGGCGGGCGGCTTTCGCGGCGCCGTGCCTTCCGAGTCCGGCGGCAACGGCTTGGGGCTGCCGCATGTGATCGAGGTCATGGCCCTGGTGTCGCAAACCTGCCTGTCCACCGGCTTTCTGACGTGGTGCCAAACCGCCTGCGCCCGCTACATCGCCATGAGCGACAACACCGAGCTCAAGCGCACGCTGCTGCCGCGCATCGCCAGCGGCGAACTGCTGGCGGGCACCGGCTTGTCGAACACCGTGAAGTCGTGCGACGCGGTGGAGGAATTCCGCCTCTCGGCCAAGCGCATCGACGGTGGCTATCTGGTGAACGGCGTGCTGCCCTGGGTGTCCAACCTCGGGCCGGACCATGTGTTCACCACCGGCTGCCCGGTGGAGGGCGCCGGCCCCGGCGACGACGGCCTGGCCTTCCTGCTGGTGGACTGCAACGCGCCCGGTTTCAAGCTGGTGGATTGCGCGCACTTCATGGCCATCGACGGCACGCGCACCCTGGCCTGCCACTTCAAGAACACCTTCGTGCCCGACGCCATGGTGCTGTCGCATCCGGGTCAGTCCAAGGCCTATGTGCGGCGCATCAAGCCGGGCATGATCCTCGGCCAGATGGGCATGTGCCTGGGCCTGGCGCAAGCCTGCGTGGATCTGATGCACCAGTCCAACCGCACCCACGCCCATGTGAACCGCCACCTCGACGACCAGGAGGATGAACTCGCCGCCGAGCTCGCGGCCCTGCGCGCCGGCACCACCGCTGCGGCGCAGGCGCTGCAAGCCAACCCGCTGGCCGACATCGTGCTCGACATCCTGAAGCTGCGCCTGGCCGGTGGCGAACTGGCGTTGCGCGCGGCGCAAAGCGCGCTGCTGCACCTGGGCGCCAAGGGATATCTGCAGAAAAGCCCGGCCCAGCGCCGGGTGCGCGAGGCGTATTTCGTCGCCATCGTCACGCCCGCGACCAAGCATCTGCGGCGCGAAATCGCCCGGCTGGAATCCGGCCAGGCTGTGTGTGCGGCCTGAACTTGCGGCCCTCCACCCGCAAAGGCCAAACAGCGCACCCGTCCCACGGCATGCCCCATTCCATCAACGGCATGTCATTTCCCTCCCGTCCAGAGTCAACCCAGGAGTCCATCATGAGCGAGCGCATTCTGATTTCCCCCGCCGATCTGAGCACCGCGATGCAGACCGAGCCCATGGCCATCATTGACACCCGCGACCCCGAGGCTTACGCCAAGGGCCATCTGCCGGGCGCGGTGAACCTGCGCGACATCTTCACCTACCTGGCCACCTCCACGCCGGAAGGCCGTCAGGAACTGCAGCAGCGCTTCGCCGACGAATTCGGCGCCGCCGGGCTCTCGGGGGCGGAGACGGCGGTGTTGTACGAGGAGTCGATGAACAGCGGCTTCGGCCAGTCCTGCCGCGGCTATTTCCTGCTCACCTACCTCGGCTACCCCAAGGTGAAGGTGCTGCATGGCGGTTATGCGGCATGGGTCGCAGCGGGCATGCCGGTGAGCCTGGACGCCCCCACACCCAAGGCGGCGGCCTTCCCGCTGAAGACCAGCGCGGCTGCGGTGATGATCGACAAACACCAGATGCTGGCCGCGCTCGACGACCCCTCCATCGTCATTCTCGACGTGCGCGATGTGGACGAGTGGGTCGGCACCAGCTCCTCGCCCTATGGCAAGGACTACTGCCCGCGCAAGGGCCGCATTCCCGGTGCGCGCTGGCTGGAGTGGTACCGCATGATGAAGCCCACGCCGCAGGGCCAGATGTTCAAGGAGCCGGAGGAAATTCTGGCCGAATGCGCCACGGTGGGCATCACGCCGCAGTCCACCGTCTACCTCTACTGCTTCAAGGGCGCGCGCGCCTCCAACACCTACCTGGCGCTGCAGCAGGCGGGGGTGAAGAAGGTGAAGATGTACTTCGGCTCGTGGAACGAATGGGCGCGCGATCCGTCCCTGCCGATCGAGACCGGCATGCCCGAAATGGCCGCCGCCGCGTGAAACTTGCCGGATCGGCCGGGGCTTGCTTCAGCCCCGTGCCGATCCCGTCCCATCACCCCTGCATCTGCCGACCATGAATCTCGAACGGACTCCCACTGTGGCCGAGGCCGCATCGCCCCACACCGCCGAGCAGCAATGGGTCTGCATGGTCTGCGGCCTGGTCTACGACCCGGCCGTGGGGCTGCCCGAGGACGGCATTCCACCCGGCACGCGTTTCGGGGACATTGCCGACGACTGGTACTGCCCCGACTGCGGCGTGACCAAGGCCGATTTCGAGCCGCTGGTGTTTTGAACGGCTGCCAGCCACCAAGCCTGCACGCCTTGGCACGCAACTTGCAACACAACGTAACGCCAGCATCACGACCCGACGTACCCACCCACATCCGACTCCAAAGACCCGGCCATGAGCGTTCACGACGACCCCTTCAACCCCTATGTCCGGCTCGGTGGTTGCTGCTGCTGCGGCCGCCATGCCACGCAAGCCGCGCACGACGCCGATGGTGATGCCGATGGCCAGATCGATGCCACCGATGCGCAGCAGTTGAGCCGCCGCGCCATCGAAACCGCGGTGATGCGCGCCATCTTTCCGAACGACGGCGAGCGCCGCCGCTTCCTGCGCGCGGTGGGGCGCAACACGGCGCTGGCCGCGCTGTCGCAGCTGGTGCCCTTCGGCGCGCTGGAAGCCATGGCGCAGGAAACCAACGGGGCGCTGGAGAAGAAGGACCTGAAGGTCGGCTTCATCCCCATCACCTGCGCCACGCCGCTGATCATGGCCGATCCGCTGGGCTTCTACGCCAAGGAAGGCTTGAACGTGCAGCTGATGAAAACGGCCGGCTGGGCCCTGATTCGCGACAAGGTCATCAATGGCGAATACGACGCCAGCCACATGCTGGCGCCCATGCCCATCGCCATCTCCATGGGGGTTGGCTCGAACGCCATGCCGGTGAACGTGATGACCATCCAGAACATCAATGGTCAGGCCATCGTGCTGGCGCTCAAGCACAAGACCAACCGCGACCCGAAGAACTGGAAGGGCTTCAAGTTCGCCATCCCCTTCGACTACTCCATCCACAACATGCTGCTGCGCTACTACCTGGCGCAGGCCGGCCTGGACCCGGACCGCGACGTGCAGCTGCGGGTCGTGCCGCCGCCCGACATGGTGGCGAATCTGCGCGCCGGGAACATCGACGGCTTCCTCGGCCCCGACCCGATCAACCAGCGCGCGGTGTACGACGAGGTCGGCTTCATCCATCTGCTGTCGATGGAGATATGGAACGGCCACCCCTGCTGCTCGTTCAGCGTGCCAACCAAGTTCATCCAGCAGAACCCCAACACCTTCGCCGCCTTGTACCGCGCGATCCTCAAAGCCAGCGCCATGGCGCACGAGCACAAGAACCGCCCGCTGATCGCCAAGGCCATCGCCCCCGCCAAATACCTGAACCAGCCCGAGATCGTGGTGCAGCAGGCGCTCACCGGCACCTTCGCCGATGGGCTCGGGAATGTGCGCACGGTGCCCGACCGTGTGGATTTCCAGCCTTTCCCCTGGTACTCCATGGCGATGTGGATCCTGACGCAGATGCAGCGCTGGGGCTATGTGAAGGGGGCGGTGAATTACAAGGGCATCGCCGAACAGGTCTACCTGCTGACCGATGCGCGCAAGCACATGCAGCAGCTCGGCATGAATCCGCCCGCCACCGACATGCGCAGCTATGTGGTCATGGGCAAGACCTTCGACCCCGCCAAGGCCACCGCTTATGTGAACAGCTTCCCCATTCGGCACACGGCCTAGGAGCGCAGCCATGAGCGCCACCCCGCACACCGGCTTGAAGGCGGCCTTGCTCAGCCTGCTGCTGTTCGCCGCCTTGCTCGGCGTCTGGCAACTCGCCACCCTGCCCAAGGCATCGAACCTGCCTGCAGGGGTGAGCGCCCAATACGCCGCGCTGATGGGCCAGGGCGCGGTGAAGTCCGACGGCTTTCCGACGCCGGCGCAAGTGGGCGCCACGTTCGTGAAGGAACTGCGCGACCCGTTCTACGACCACGGCCCGAACGACAGGGGCATCGGCCTGCAACTGGCGTATTCGCTGGCGCGGGTGGCGGCGGGCTTCGGCCTGGCGGTGCTGGTGGCGCTGCCGCTGGGCTTTGTCATCGGCATGGTGCCGCTGCTGCATCGGGCGCTCAACCCCTTCATCCAGGTGCTCAAACCCATCTCGCCGCTGGCATGGATGCCCATCGCCCTCTACACCCTGAAGAACGCCAATGTCTCGGGTGTGTTCGTCATTTTCATCTGCTCCATCTGGCCCATGCTGGTGAACACCGCCTTCGGCGTGGCCTCGGTGCGGCGCGACTGGCTGAACGTGGCGCACACGCTGGAGGTCGGCGGCATGCGGCGCGCGTTCCAGGTGGTGCTGCCGGCAGCGGCGCCCACCATCCTCACCGGCATGCGCATTTCCATGGGCATCGCCTGGCTGGTGATCGTGGCGGCCGAAATGCTGGTGGGCGGCACCGGCATCGGCTATTTCGTGTGGAACGAGTGGAACAACCTCGCCCTGTCCAGCGTGGTGTTCGCCATCGTCCTCATCGGCCTGGTGGGCATGCTGCTGGACCTGCTGTTCGCGCGCCTGCAGCGCCTCGTGACCTATGCGGAGTGATGCCATGACCCCAGCCTTCCTGCGCGTCGAAGCCCTGGCGAAGCAGTACCCCGATGCCCGCGGCAAGCCTGGCCCCGCGGTGTTCGACGACGTGCACTTCAGCATGGCGCGCGGCGAGTTCGTCGCCATCATCGGCCATTCCGGTTGCGGCAAGACCACCATCCTCAACGTGCTCGCCGGGCTGGAGCAAGCCAGCAGCGGCGCGGTGTTCATGGATGGCCGCGAGGTGAGCGGCCCCTCGCTCGACCGCGGCGTGGTGTTCCAGAGCCACGCCCTCATGCCCTGGCGCACGGTGCTGGGCAATGTGGCGTTCGCCGTGGCTTCGCGCTGGCCGCAGTGGAACCGCGAGCAGGTGCGGCTGCACAGCCTGAAGTTCCTCGACATGGTGGGCCTGGCCGCAGCCGCCGAGAAGAAGCCGCATCAACTCTCGGGCGGCATGAAGCAGCGCGTGGGCATTGCCCGCGCCTTCGCCATCAGCCCCAAGATGCTGCTGCTCGACGAGCCCTTCGGCGCGCTGGACGCACTCACGCGCGGCACCATCCAGGACGAGCTGCTGGCCATCGTGCGCGCCACGCAGCAAACCGTGTTCATGATCACGCATGACGTGGACGAAGCCATCCTGCTGGCCGACCGCATCCTGCTCATGAGCAACGGCCCGCATGCCAAGATTGCCGAGATGGTGGCCATCACCATGCCGCGCAGCCGCAGCCGCGAAACCCTGCACCACGACCCGCAGTACTACCGCATCCGCAACCATCTGGTGGACTTCCTCATGCACCGCGCCAAGACGCCGCCGCAGTCGCTGCCGGGCTACGACCCGCGCCAGGTGCCGCTGCTCAGCCCGGGGCTCGACGGGGTCTGCGAACCGGGCGCCGATGCCGCCCCGCTTGCTGACCTTCCCATGCCCGCGGCCGCGCTGCATCTGGTGTCGCCGGCGCCCGCTTCAAAAGCACGCGTGGCATGAGCCTTGCATCCTCGCCACACCTTACGATCACCCATCCAAGCAACCCATTCAGGAGATGTGATGGATGCCTTCCTCCCTACGGGGATAGAGACAGGAGCACGGAGATGAACGCGAAGCTGTACGGAAGAAACCTGGCCGCTGTGATGGCGGGCGGGTCTCCGGATGGA
>NZ_JBTRXV010000041.1:0-35285 GCF_054608695.1 Thiomonas sp. | reverse complement strand
GGATGGTGTTTGGGTTGGTGGATGAGGCGTTGGCGGCTTGGCCGCGACGCACGGGTGCGCAGCGCCCCTGCCGCCAGGCGCGGGCCATGGCCGCCGGCCTCAGGCCGCTGGCACTTCGCCCAGCTGCACGTTGAGCACGGGAATGGCGCACAGGCGCTCCACGCCAGCCGCCACGCTGGGCTGCAGCAGGTGGTAAAGGCCGCTGTGCCCATGGCTGCCGAACACGATCAGGTCGGCGCCCCAGGCCTGCGCGTCGGCCGTGATGACAGCGGCAATGTCGGTGGCCTCGGGGCTGGTCTCGGCGATGGCGGTGCTGGCTTGCAGGCCGGCATCCGTGGCGCTTTGCATCCAGCCATCGAGCATCAGCCGGGCATCGTTGCTCATCACTTCGATCATGTTGGGGACGGAACCCATGAAACTGTTGAAGTCGATGACGACCAGAAAACGCACGGCGGCCGCATGCTCGCGCGCCAGGCCGATGGCGTGTGCCGCCGCAGCCTGCGCCGTGTCGCTGGCGTCGAGGGGTATGAGTATTTTGGTGGTCATGGTTGGTGTGCGCTGCGCGCCGGTGTCGAGTCTGTGTGCATCGTAGGAGTCTGAGCCTGGGGCGTGCCTGTTTCCGAATCGGCCCGCGCCCTCGGCGGGCCCCGACCAGCGCGAGGCCTACCAGCGCAAAGACTGGTTCATGCTGCCGGCATGCACCTGAATGCTCCGCGTCTGCCCATGGTGGGTGCCCATCACGGTGTACGTGCCCGCTGGCAACTTGACGTAGCACAGCGGCCCGCTGGCCGTGAAGCTGGCCACGGTCTTGGCCACACCCATGAGCCATGGTGCACTGGCGCCGATGAAAGCCAGCGTCAGAAGGGCTTTGCGCGCCGTGACGGCATGCGGCTTGACCATGATGGATGGCTCCAGGTTGGGGCTCACCTGCGGGGCGACGTGCACGGGCCTTGCACGCTCATGCATGGCCGCGCACGGGCCGGCGGTTGCGGGTCGATTCGCGCAAGGCCTGCTCGTCCAGGGAAAGCGTCGCGGTGGGGCGTGCCATCAGTCGGGCGAAGCCGATGGGCTCGCCGGACTCCTCGCACAGGCCATAGCTGCCATCGTGAATCCGCACCAGCGCCTGGTCGATGGCGTGCAGATGCCTGCGCTCGCGGTCACGCACCCGCAGTTCGAGCGCATGGTCCTCTTCCAGCGAGGCGCGGTCAGACGGGTCGGGAGTCGGCTCGAACTCCTGCAGATGGCTGGTGGTCTCGTGCGCCGACTGCAACAAGGCCTCGCGCTCACGCAGCAGCAGTGCCTTGAAAAACACCAATTGCTCGGCCGTGAGGGGTTGATCAGCCGTCTGCGGCAGCGGCTTGATGCGCCGGATGGAAGCCGTGACTGAAACTTGTCGATGCATCATGATGGACCTCGATCTTGTCGAAATGCGGGCGTGAAAAACGAGATGGACTGGGCACGCGTCGCGCAGCTTTCTGGTCGGACGCTTCAGTCTGCCAGCCAGTCCTTGAGTTCCTCGGCGTGCTCTTGCTCGTTGCTCAGGATGTCTTCCACCAGGCGCCTGGTGGTCGAGTCCTTGTCGCCGATGAGCGTGATGATCTGGCTGTAGGTTTCGATGGCCACGCGTTCGGCCACGAGGTTCGCGCGGATCATGGCCTTCAGGTCGAGCGCGTCGTTGTAGGCCGCATGGCTGCGCGCGGCGAGCGAATCCGGCGAGAAGTCGGGCTGGCCGCCCAGCTGCACGATGCGCTCGGCCAAGCGGTCGGCATGGCCCTGTTCTTCCTGGGCATGGACCAGGAACTCTTCGGCAATCTTGGGCGAAGCCAGCCCCTGCGCGGTGAAGTGGTGACGCTTGTAGCGCAGCACGCAAACCAGCTCGGTGGCGAGCGAGTCGTTGAGCAACTGGATGATGTCTTGGCTCCACGGGCCGTAGTGCGGCGTCATGGCGCCCTGGCTGAGGCTGTTCCTCGCGGCATCGATGGCTGCGGTGTTCAGCTTCAGACGGCTGTTGCTGGCTGCGGTTTCGGGCTTGGCTTTGACTTTGAGCTTCGGCTTGGTGCTTTTGGTCTTGGTGCTCATCGGGACGTTCCTTTCGAAGGCATGGACGGCGGACGACGCCACACGGCGCGTACACGCCGTGTGGCGCGCGATGCGAGCGCCCGGCCGGCAGGCTTCGACCGAAACCTGCGACTGGCATCAGCCCGGCGAAGCGGTCACCGCAGTCGTCTCAGCTTCTGCAGACTAGGCCTCCAGGGTGCTCACGTCTGTGCGCCAGCGCACAGTGTCTGGGCATGCGCTGGCGTGGCGTGATCTCGATAGCTCGGGTCGCGCCGGCACCGATGCCGAGCGCGCCGGCCAATGTTCGCTAACGCACGGACACATCGCCCCCCGAATGACTAGGCTGAAATCCGTCGATGTTCAACTTGCGGCGTCGCCTAGCCTCGTGGCCGTGAGCCAAGCTCAAGCCAGATCGAATGACGAGCCACCTCATGCAGGCCCCAAGGCCTGTGTGAAGTGCTCAAGGCTGGGATGTCACGACAACGCCCAGTTCCACTATCGCCCAGCACCCATCAGCCCGACATCCCATGGACAACTTCGTGCAAAGCCAGCCTGCAGTGGCGCACTCCCCCAGTGCGATGCGCGATGGCGCCGATGCCGCATCGGCCGCGCAGTCCGTCATTTCGACCTGGGAAGACATCAACGCCGCGCTGTGCCCCATCCTGGGTCAACAGGGCGTCGCCGCCCTGTTCTCACGCAGCTTGCTGCTCACCAGCGCCGCCTACCCCTGGTTGATGCGTGTGCAGGCCGACACGTTGACACACCCGGACCTGGCCTTGCTGCGAACCGTGCTCCAGCAGCAAAGCCGCGACAGCGCGGTCGCCGGAGGAGGGGCGCTGCTGCATACGTATTACGAATTGCTGGACAGCCTGCTCGGGCCAGCGCTCACCGAGCGCCTGCTGGGCACCGCGGTCGCCCACTGATGGGCGCCGTGCTGCGCCAAACCGCGCGTCGAGGTGAACAGCCCATAATGAATGCTCACGAAGGCCGGTTCAACAACGGGCATGCCAACCCACTGATCGAGGCCAACCAGCAATTGGTCCTGGCGATGCTGCGCGCCCAGGGCGACCTGGCGCTGGCCGTCAAGGCGCTGGACCTGGTGTCGCGCACCGCTGAGCGCGACACCCTCACCGAACTGCCCAACCGCACGCTGTTTCTCGGCCGGTTCATGCAGGCCATCACCCACGCCCACCGGAACGGCGGCCATATCGCGCTGTTGTTCCTGGATCTGGACCATTTCAAAATGATCAATGACACCCATGGCCATCTCGTGGGTGACAGGGTTCTGAAGCGAACCGCGAACTGCCTGGTCTCGGCGGTTCGCGAGGCCGACACGGTGAGTCGTCACGGCGGCGATGAATTCCTCATTCTGCTGACCGACATCACGCATGCGTCCGACGCCGCCGCGGCGGCCAGAAAAATCATTGCCGCACTGGCCCAGGCGGCCTTTCTCGGTGACGGCCTGCCGAATCTGACCGCCAGCATCGGCATCAGCGTCTATCCCGAAGACGGTGAAGACGCCGACACGCTCATCCACCATGCCGACATGGCGATGTATCGCATCAAAAAGCAGATGCGAGGCCATTTCGTCTTTCATGCCGACCCGGTTCTTGGGGTCACCAAGATGGATGCGCCAATGCCGCCCCCACCGCAGGTGCATCACAGCCACGCGCCTTGGGAGTACGCGGATCACGGATTGCACCACGAGCAGTTGCGCCTGGCCAACCAGCAGCTCGTGTCCGCCGCGTCCAGCGCCGAGCAGTTGCGCATCGCCACGGATCGGGCGCAGCGGCGCCAAACAGAATTCCTCACCACCCTGGCGCAACAGCTTGGCGAGTCGCTGGCGCTCATCCGGGAGGCGGCCGCGATGTTGCATCCGTCCCAGCCCGAGCTGCCGGATCTCGCGCAGGTTCGCGCCATGCTCGAACGGCGCCTTGACCATGCCAGCCAGTTGCTCGAAAATTTTCAGGATATGCAACGGCTCTATTCGAGAAAGCCCTGAATCCAAGCCTGGCGCTCGCTTGGCTCGCCCTGCGCAAGCGCGCGTCAAACCGGCGACCGCTCCACCGAACGACGTTCGCCAGCGCACAGACCGCAGCCGTACAGCGAGCTAACGTGCTGCGGACGCAAGTGCACTCCGCCACAGCGGCAAGGACTCATCATGAACCTTCACCTCAGCATTGGCCCGGTCGTCTCCCTGATTGCCGGTGTCCTGATTCTCGCCATCCCACGGTTGCTGAACTACATCGTGGCCATCTACCTGATCGTCATCGGGCTCATCGGCATCTTCGGCGCCAGCGGCTTGTCGCTGCATTGAACAGCCAGGCAGCAGGCCTGCTGCCTCGGCGGCCCCTGTCTCGGCGGCCACTGTCTCTCGGCAGCTTCAGTGTGCTTGACCGATGCGGGGCCGCAGACGAATCTCGACCCGGTGTTCCCGGCCATCTTCGAGCAGGGCGATGCCGGACTCGGCTTGCACCTCGCCGTCGAGGACGATGCGTGCAGCAACTTCCGGCGTTCCCATCGTGGCCTCGGCCTGTGTGGCGCGGATGCGATAGAGCGCGCTGCCGTGACGGTAATCCAGCTCGAAGGAACGCCAGCCAGCGGGCATGACCGGGGCGATGCGCAGGCGCTCGCCCTCGCGGCGCAGGCCGAGCAGCGACTCCACGATCAGCCGGTACATCCAGCCCGCCGAGCCGGTGTACCAGCTCCAGCCGCCACGGCCCACATGCGGCGGGGCGGCATACACGTCGGCCGCCATCACATAGGGCTCGACCTTGTAGATGCCGATGTCGGCGGCGCTGCGGGCGTGGTTCACCGGGTTGATCATGCCGAGCAGTTCCCAGGCGCGGGCGCTGTCGCCCAGTTCGGCAAAGGCCATCGCCGCCCACACCGCGGCGTGCGTGTACTGGCCGCCGTTTTCGCGCACGCCGGGCACATAGCCCTTGATGTAGCCGGGATCGAGCGCGGAGACGTCGAACGGCGGGGCCAGCAATTGCACCAGCCCGGCGTCGCGCCGCACCAGGCGCTGGTCGAGCGCATCCATGGCCTGGCGCTGGCGGTCCGCGCCGGCGGCGCCGGACAGCACCGACCAGCTCTGCGCGATCGAGTCGATCTGGCATTCCGCGCCGCCGGCCGAACCCAGCGGCGTGCCGTCGTCGAAGTAGGCGCGCCGGTACCAGGCGCCGTCCCAGCCGTGCTGGTCGAGGCTGGCGCGCAGCGCGGCGGCAGTGGCCTCGCAGCGCGCCGCGAATGCGGGGTCGTCGCGCCCATGCGCCAGCGGGACGAAGCGCAGCAGCACCTCGTGCAGAAAGAAACCGAGCCAGACGCTTTCCCCACGGCCCTGGTCGCCGACCCGGTTCATGCCGTCGTTCCAGTCGCCCGTGCCCATCAGCGGCAACCCGTGCGCGCCGCGCGGCATGCTGTGCTCGATGGCGCGCACGCAATGCTGGTACAGGGTCTCGCGCCGTTCCGAGCGCGTCGGCCGGTCGTAATAGGCCTCTTCATCGGGGCCGACGCCGCGGCCTTCCAGGTAATGCGCGGACTCGCCGAGCACGCTGTGGTCGCCGGTGATCTGCACATAGCGGCTGGCGGCCAGCGGCAGCCACAGGTAATCGTCGGAGCAGCGCGTGCGCACGCCGCGGTCCAGCGGCGGATGCCACCAGTGCTGCACGTCGCCCTCGCTGAACTGGTGCGCCGCGCACAGCAGCAGGTGCTGGCGCACGACGTCGGGCTGGGCGTGGATCATCGCCATGGTGTCCTGCAGCTGGTCACGAAAACCGATGGCGCCGCCCGACTGGTAGTAGCCGCTGCGCGCCAGATAGCGGCAGGCGATCACCTGGTACATCAGCCAGCCGTTGACCAGGACGTCGACGGCCGGGTCGGGCGTGCGCACCTGCACCGCGCCCAGCGTGGTGCGCCAGTGTTTGCGCACGGCGTCGAGCGTGGTGGCTGCAGTGCCCAGGCCGCGACAGCGCTGCACCAGCTCGCTGGCCGCCTTGGCGCTAGCGGCCACGCCCAGGCGGAAGATGATTTCGCGCGTGTCGCCGGCGCCCAGGTCGAAGGGGATTTGCATCGCCGCGCAAGGGTCCAGCCCGGCGCCCACCTGACCCGACAGGCGCGCGTTCGCCATCGCCGCCGGGGCGCGCAGGCTGCCGTTGCGGCCAAGAAATTCGCTGCGGTCGCCGCTGACGCTGCGCGCCGGGTTGTCGACATCGAAGAACGCCACGCGACCGGCGAATTCCGTGTTGTAGGCATTGCGCGCGAACAGGGCGCCTGTGACCGGATCGGACTCGGACACCACGTGCATGGCGGTCTTGTCGCGCAGGTCGCCGAGCACCCATTCGACATAACCGGTGGCCGACAGCCGGCGCGCCCGCCCGGAGGCATTGCGCACCTTCAGCACCGAGAATTTGACCGCCGCATCCAGCGCCACGTACACCCACAGCTCGGTGCTGATGCCGTCTTCGCTGTGCTCGAACACGCTGTAGCCGAAGCCGTGGCGGGTGCGGTAGGCCCCTTCGCCGCGACGCGGCCAGGGCGTGGGCGACCAGTGGTGGCCGGTTTCCTCGTCGCGCAGGTACAGGGCTTCGCCGCTGGCGTCGGTGACCGGGTCGTTGTGCCAGGGCGTGAGGCGGAACTCGTGCGCGTTCTCGCCCCAGGTGTAGGCGCTGCCGCTCTCGGAGACCACCGTGCCGAACTGGGCATTGGCCAGCACGTTCGCCCACGGCGCCGGCGTGGTCTGCCCGGCGGCCAGGGTGATCACATACTCGCGGCCATCGGCGCTGAAACCGCCGTAGGGATTGCCCAGCAGCAGGGTTTCGGCGGGTGCGTCCACGGACGCGTCGCCCGGGTGCTTCGGCTCCGCCGGCCGCGTGCGGGTCGCAACGAAAGCTTCGGGCTGCTTCAGCAGGCGCCGGCGCCCGACCTGCTCGGCCAGCGTGCCGCGAGCGTCGGTCAGCACCACGCGCGCGGCGGACTGCACCAGGACGCGGTCCTCGCTGGAGATCTGCTGCGCAGGTCGCACGAAGATGCCGCCGGGACGGTCGATCAGGCTGGCTTCGATACCGGACGCGATCAGCCCCATGATCAGATCCTGCAGCTGCTGGCGGTAACCGGCGTGGTCCTCGTTCCAGATCACCAGATCCACCGCCAATCCCTTCAGGCGCCAGTAGGCATGCGCCTGCACCAGTTGCCGCACCAGCTCGATATTGGCCGGGTCGGCGATGTGCAGCAGCACGATGGGCAGGTCGCCGGAGATGGCCTGCCCCCACAGCCCGGACTGCCCGCGCCGGTTGGCGCGCAGGATGCCGGCCTCGGCGCGCAGCGAGGCGTGGGCGTAGAGCAGGCACGCGGCCAGTTCCTCGTAGAGCTGCGCGTCCGCCTGGCTGGCGTTGAGCTGACGCAGCATCACCTGGCTGTGGGTCCAGGCCAGGTCGAACACGCGGTCGGCCAGGTGCCGGTCGCGGTATTTCTCGATCAGGTGCATGCAGGCCTCGCGGCTGTCGCCGACGCCGGTGACCAGATCCACCAGCGCCGACTGCTCGGGGTCGAGGGTGATGCGGCAGCGAATGGCGACGATCGGGTCGAGCACCGAGCCTTCGCTGTTCGAGAGGCTGCGGTGGCGTTGGCTGAAGCTCCCCATGGCCAGGGGGTCGGCCACGCTGCGGCCGCGGCCGATGAAGCGGGCGCGATCGGTCTCGTACGAGATTTCGTCGATGTGGGCATCGTGCACCGCCAGCAGATGGCACATCCACGGCACCGGCTCGGTGCTGGAGCGCGGGCGCCGCGAGCAGACGATGGCCTGCAGCGGCCGCACCAGCTCGGTCTGCACGAACAGTTTGCTGAACGCCGGATGCAGCGCATCGGCCAGCGCCGGGGCCAGCACCACCTCGGCATAGCTGGTGATCTCGATGGTGCGCCGGGCGCGGCTGCGGTTGGTCACGCGCATGCGCCGCAGCTCGATGTCGTCTTCCGGCGACACCACGATTTCGGTGTGCGTGTCGAAGTCGTTCGCGCGCACGCGGAACTCGGCGCGGGCGTCGGAAAAAATCGCCTCGTAGGCCATGGGTTTCGCCGGCGTGGCTTGCGGCGTGGGCTGATGCGCGCCGGACCAGAACTCGCCACTGTCGGCATCGCGCAAATAACAGAACGTGCCCCAGTTGTCGCTGCTGATGTCTTCGCGCCAGCGCGTCACCGCCATGCCGCGGTAGCGGCTGTAGCCACCGCCCGCGCTGCTCACCATGACGTGGTAGCGGCCGTTCGACAGCAGCTGCACGGCGGGCCGCGCGCGGTCGGGGTCGGTGAGGATGCGCAGGCTGGTTTCGGCCGCGCGGGCCAGCGCCTGCGGCGCCAGCGCGGCGGAGGCATGGCGGTACTCGGCAGCGGTTTTGGGAACCCGCTCCTGCAGCAGCAGCAGGGTGGCGCGCAGGCTGGGGTCGGACTCGAAACGCCGCTGCATCGGCCGCTGCTGCAACAGATGGTCGAGCGCCAGCAGGCTCATGCCCTGGTGATGCGCCATGAACGAACGCACCACCGCCGCGCTTTGCCCGCGCTGCAGGCGCGCCGGTGTGTAGTCCACCGCCTCGTAAAGCCCATAGCGCCCTTCCACGCCGGCCGCGGCCAGGCGCTGCAGATTGGCGCAGGCGGCGGCGGGCGCCACCATCAACGCCAGCGCGCAGGCATAGGGCGCCACCACCCGCTCTTCGCTCAGCCCGCGCTTGAGCCCCAGTCCGGGCACGCCAAAGGCGCGGTACTGGTAATTGAAGTGCGTGTCCTGGGTGTTGTAGCCGGACTCGGAAACACCCCAGGGCAGGCCCAGTTGTTCGCCGTATTCGATTTGACGCGCCACCGCCGCGCGGCAGGTCTGGTCGAGCAGCGTGCCGGCGTAATTCGGCATCACCAGCATGGGCATGAGGTACTCGAACATCGAGCCGGACCACGACAGCAGCACCGGCTCGCCGCCGCTGGTGGTGAGCAGGCGGCCGAGCGCGAACCAGCTGTCCTGCGGCAATTGCTCCTGCGCGATGGCGACGAAGTTGGTGAGCCGCGCTTCCGAGGCCAGCAGGTCGTAGAAGCCGGCGTCGAGCCGGCGCTCGTCGGCGTTGTAGCCAATGCACAGCAGGTCGCGCTCGGTGTCGTAGAGAAAGCCGTAGTCCATCTGCGCCAGCGCCCCGGCCTGCTGCGCCAGCTGCTCGATGGTCTGGATCAGCGCGGCGGCATGCCGCCGCGCGGCGTGGGCTGCGCCCGACGCATCGCCTCCGGCATCGCTGGCCTTGCCCGCTGGCGCGGACTGCACGCCGGCGCTCGCCAACTGGCGCAGCGTGGGAAATGCGTGCTGCCCGGTGTGTTCCGCCGGGGATGTCCACGCCGCGACCGGCTGCAGCGTGGCGCTGACATCGCGGCATTGCTCGCGCAGCGCCTGCAGCCAGAAGGCGGTCTCGCTGGCTTGTTGGGCATCGGGCGATGCCGGAGGCGATGCGGCGTCGAGCGCGACGGCCTCGATCTCATCCAGCAGGCGCTGCAGGCAGGTGGCGGCGGCGGCCAGGGTCTGCGGCGGCTGGGCGCGCGCGCCGTCCAGTGCGCTGCGAAACGCATCCAGCGCGGCGGCATCGCCATGGCTGGCGCGCGCGGCCTCGCGCAGCAAGGCCAGGGTATCGTCCAATCCGTGCAGCAGGCCTGCGTCGAACAGCGGCGCGTCGATCAGCGCCAGCAGCCCCGGGCGCAAGGTCAGCAGGTGGCCGGCCAGATTGCCGCTGTCCACGGTGGAGATGTAGCGCGGCGCCAGTGGCTGCAGGTTGAGCGTGTCGTACCAGTTGTAGAAATGACCGCGGTAGCGCGGCAGGCCCTGCATGGTTTGCAAGGCCTGGCCGGTGCGCTGCAGCAGCCGCCCGATGCCGAGGTAGCCGAAGTCATGGGCCGCCAGATTCGCCAGCAGCGCCAGCCCCATATTGGTGGGCGAGGTGCGGTGCGCGATGACCGGCGCGGGCTGCTCCTGGAAATTGTCGGGCGGCAGCCAGTGATCCTGCGCGCCGACATGGGCCTCGAAAAAGGCCCAGGTCTTGCGCGCCAGCCGGCGCAGAAAGCGCAGTGCCTGCGGTGTCGGCGCGAACGCCACTGTGGTCAAGGGCTGGCTGATGCGCCAGGCGATGGCTGGCGACGCCAGCCACAGCAGCAGCAAGGGCGCGGCAACGAGCAGCGCGCCCGGCCGCTGCAACGCCAGCGCCAGTGCCGTCAGCAGCGCCAGGGCCGGCCCCACCGCCATCGACTTGAACAGTCCGGCCAACGTGTCGCCGCTGCCGCGCTCGACCTCCTGGGACGGGTTCCACTGCAGCAGCCTGCGCCGCGTCACCGCCATGCGCCCCAGTGTGCGCAACACCGCGCCCATGCTGTACAGCGCCTCGTGCGGCAGCCACGCCAGCTTCAACAGCACTTGCGCAGCCTGCGCGCCGCTGCTGCGCAGCGCGGCGCGCAGATGCTGGTCAAGCAGCACGTCGCGCGGCTTCTGGAACAGGTCAAGCTGCACGGCCAGCAGCGGCGGCACGAACACCACGGCCAGCACCGCCACGGTCCATGCCGCCACTTGCGCCATGGCGAACCAGCCGAGCAGCAGCAAGGCCAGCAGCGCGGCGGGCACCAGGCTGCGGCGCAGGTTGTCCAGGATTTTCCAGCGCGACAGCGCGGACAGCGGATTGCGCGCGCGCCTGCGGCCCGGCGTGCGCACCCACGGCAGCAGCCACGGCAGCAGCTGCCAGTCGCCGCGAATCCAGCGGTGGCGACGGCTGACATCGGCGCTGTAGCGTGACGGATAGTCCTCGTACAACTGCACGTCGCTGATCAGGCCCGAGCGCGCGAAGCAGCCCTCCACCAGATCGTGGCTGAGGATGCTGTTCTCGGCGAAGCGGCCGTCGGTGGCCTGCTCGAAGGCATCGACGTCGTAAATGCCCTTGCCGATGAACGAGCCTTCGCCGAACAGATCCTGATAGAGGTCGGACACGGCGCGCGTGTAGGGGTCGATGCCGGCGTCGCTGCCGAACAGTTGCGCATAGACCGAGCGCGCCGCGCTGGGCAGGCTGATGCCGACGCGCGGCTGGAGAATGGCGTGGCCCGCGATGACGCACTGCGTGGCGGCGTCAACCACAGGGCGATTGAGCGGATGCGCCATGGCGCCGATGAACTGGCGCGCGGCATCGCGCGGCAACTGCGTGTCGGTATCCAGGGTGATGACGTACTTGACCTCGGACAACACCTCGGTGCGGCCGACGATCAGCAAAAAACGCGCGGGCCCGGCGCCGCGCAGCAAGCCGTTGAGCTCGGCCAGCTTGCCACGCTTGCGCTCGTAACCCATCCATAACTTGTCGGCCGCGTTCCAGCGGCGTGGCCGGTGCAGCAGAAAAAAGCGGTCGGCCTGGTCATCGGGGTGGCTGGCATTGAGGGCATCGATGCGTTGCCTGGCCTGCAGCAACAGCGCCGCATCCGACTCCAGCACCTCGCTGGGCGCATCGGCGAAATCGGTGAGCAGTGCAAAGTGCAAGTGCGCATCGCGGTTGGCCAGGAATCGCACTTCCAGCGCATCCGCCAATGCGTCCACGTCCTGCGCGCGGGTCAGCATGGCCGGAATCACCACCAGCGTGCGGACCTGCGGCGGCAGGCCCTTGGAAAAATCCAGCCGCGGCAGCATGTGCGGCAGCACCACGATGGACACCAGCCAATTCACCAGACTGATGGCCAGCTGGCTGCTGATCAGGATCACCGGCACGGCAATCAGCGCCCATACCAACCCTTGCCAGCCCTGCCAGCCATGGCGCAGCACGGCCTGCAACAGCGGCTGCGCCAGCAAGGCCAGCAGCACCACGATCGAGCCCAGGTACAGGGTCAGTGGCGCGCGCTGCGCCACTCGTTTGAGGGCTGTGACAGCCGTGTCGCGCGCGTCGACGCGCCGCTCCAGCGCCGCCAGACCCTGATCGACGAGGTAGTAGCCCACATGGCTTCGCACCGCCCGCTGTGCGGTGTCGTCTGCGATGTCGCGTGCGGCACTGTGCGCGCTGCCGCCGGCCAAGTCGATGGCTGCGCGCGCCACCTCGCATTCGCTGCGGGTGCTGCGCCGCGCCAGACTTTCCACCACATGGCGGTAGTGATCGCGCGTGACGAAATCCATCGCCGCATAAACCCCGGACGGATCCCGCCGCAGCGCCTGCTCGACGTGGCTCATGGACTCGACGAACGTGCGCCAGTCCATGCTGGTGAGCATGCGCAGACTGCCGATGCTGTTGCCGATCGTCACCTGGTCGGCGGCCTGCTGCTGCGCCTCCAGTTGCACCAGTCGCTCGATGCCGAGGCCGGATTCGGACAGGGTCTGCTCGATCCAGGTCAGCGCCAGCGCCAGCGCCGGGCCTTGCCCTTGCAGCCGCCGCGTCAGTTCGGCAACGAACGAGCTGGTCATCGGCGGATTCGAGCGCGCCATGTCCGCCACCGCGAGCACCACGCTCTTGGGATCGCTCTCGGCAATCATGGTCATGCGGTCGGCCCAAAGCCCCGCGAGGTTGCGATCGTTCCATTCCTCCATGACACGCACGGCGACGCGGCGCAGGTTCTCGATCAGGCCCAGCCGCAGCATGATCGGAATCGCCCACAGCTCGCCCAGCTTGAGCGGCGTCACCGTCTGGTACGCCGCCACGAAGCGGCGCAGGCTCTCGCCGTCCACGCGGGCATCGCCGTGGGTGATGGTTTCCAGGGCGATGTCATAGACCCGTGGCAACTTGGCCGACGGGCCGTCGAGCAGTCGCGGCAGCTCGCGGCTGTAGCCCTTGGGCAAGTCGCGCTGCGCCGTGCGAATCTGCTCCTCGATCAGGTAATCGTTGTCGAGCAGCCATTCCGCCGCCGGCGTGATGCGGTGGCCCGCACCGACGGCCTGCGTCAGCCTTTCGCTGGCCTGCGCCAGCATGGCTTCGTTATCGGCCAAGCGCGCCAGCAGGGCATTGGCCAACGTTCGTTCCGACGCGCGGTGCCTGTTGGCCAGCACCACGCCATAATGCTCCATCTGGTCGGCGCTCAGCAACTCCGAGCGCAGCGCGGGTTCGCCCACCAGGGCGGGGCGCGAAACATCGAGGCGAAACAATTGTTTTCGCACCCCGCCCCAGCTACGACGAGCGGCGCCACCGCGCTTCAAAGCAGGTTCTCCTTCTCGGTCGTGACGGGTGATTCGGCGGGTTGGAACGCCCCAGCGCAACGCACAAACCCGGGCCTGACGTTGCGGCTCAATGGGTGTCGGCCACTTTTTCGATGATCTGCAAAATCGGTTTGATCAGATCGATGGGCATGGGGAAGATGACGGTGGAATTTTTTTCCGTGCCGATCTCGGAAAGCGTTTGCAGATAGCGCAACTGCATGCCACCAGGCGCGGAGGCCAGGATGGCCGCCGCGTTGACCAGCGTCTGCGCCGCCTGAAATTCGGCGTCGGCATGAATCACCTTGGCGCGGCGGTCGCGCTCGGCCTCGGCCTGCTTGGCAATGGCCCGCACCATGTCTTCCGTGAGTTCGATATTGCGGATTTCGACGACGCTGACCTTGATCCCCCAGGCCTCGGTCTGGGCTTCCAGGATGGCCTGGATGTCGGCATTGATCTTGCTGCGCTCGGACAGCATTTCATCCAGATCGTGCTTGCCCAGAACCGCGCGCAAGGTGGTCTGCGCGAGCTTGCTGGTCGCGGAGAAAAAATCCGCCACCTGGATGAAGGCCTTTTCCGGATCGACGATCCGGAAATACAGCACCGCATCGACTTTGACGGAGACGTTGTCATGCGAGATCACGTCCTGCGATGGCACCTCGTGCACCACAGTGCGCAAATCCATGCGGGCCATGCGCTGGAGTATGGGAATCACGATGATGAGCCCAGGCCCCTTGACCTTGAGGAAACGCCCGAGTTGGAAAACGACTGCTCGCTGATACTCGTAGATGATTTTGAGGGATGAGGCCAAAAACAGGCCGATCACGACCAGCGCGAGAAAAAACGGGGAAAGAATGTGCAGGTTGGGCATGGATTCGATGAGGCTCGGCAAGTCGCGCAACTCGCGGGTGCGACGCGCAACGGTCCTGCCCGAACGCTTGCAATGGCGCGGCCTGACGTGCAGCGCACGCACCCGAGTTGTATTGGGCTTCCAATATAGATCAAACCTCGGCGCAGCTCCGTGCGTTTGCGTACATAAGGACGAATGGCACCGGGATGTGTTGCGTTGCGCTCTTGGACTTGTCACGCTCCCGTTGGCAGCGCAGGCTGCTGCTGCGCGCAGGCAGGGTCACGCATCGCGTGCTGCGAGCGTCATCGGCCAGTGCAGCAACTCCGCCAGCCGGGTCAGCACCCATTGCGCTTCCTGCGCACTGACCCCCGAGCCATCCGCCAGCAAGCCGCGGTGGATGCGCACCAGCACATCGCCCTCGGTCACGTGCAGGCTGGCTTTGATGTCGGCGGCGTGCTCGGTCAGCATCGTCGCCAGATCCTCGCAAAACTCGTAACGCTGGCTGATCTGCTCGCGCGTCGCGTTGGGCTTGCTGCGGTTCGGCGCCAGATAAAGCGCGATGAACGAGGGCGGGATCTGGATTTGGGATGCGTCGGTCATGGTTGCGCAAACCCCGGCTGTGACGGACGACGTTCCATCAAAACGCCGCAATCCCCGTGATGGCGCGGCCCAGAATGAGCGCATGCACGTCGTGCGTGCCTTCGTAGGTGTTCACCACTTCCAGGTTGACCCGATGGCGGGCGACGCCGAACTCGTCGGAGATGCCGTTGCCGCCCAGCATGTCGCGCGCGGTGCGGGCAATGTCGAGCGCCTTGCCGCAACTGTTGCGCTTCATGATGGAGGCGAGTTCCACGGCGGCGCTGCCGTCCTCTTTCATCCGCCCCAGCCGCAGGCAGCCCTGCAGGCCGAGGCTGATTTCGGTCAGCATGTCGGCCAGCTTTTTCTGGATGAGCCGGTTGGCGGCCAGCGGACGGCCGAACTGCTGGCGGTCGAGCACGTACCGCCGCGCGCGGCGGTAGCAGTCTTCGGCGGCGCCCAGTGCGCCCCAGGCAATGCCGAAACGCGCGCTGTTGAGGCAGGTGAGCGGGCCTTTGAGCCCGCGCACCTGCGGGAAGGCGTTCTCCTCGGGGCAGAATACCTTGTCCATCACGATCTCGCCGGTGATCGAGGCACGCAGCCCCACCTTGCCGTGAATGGCGGGAGCCGAGAGGCCCTTGGCGCCCTTGTCGAGGATGAAGCCGCGAATCTCGCCGGCGTCGTCTTTCGCCCAGACCACGAACAGTCGGCGATCGGGCTGTTGCTGATCCACATCTTGCCGCCGCTCAGCGCGTGGCCGCCGGGCACTTGGCGCGCCCGCGTGGTCATGCCGCCGGGGTCGGAGCCGTGGTCGGGTTCGGTCAGGCCGAGGCAGCCGATCCATTCGCCGGCGGCGAGTTTGGGCAGGTACTTCTGTTTCTGCGCTTCGGTGCCGAAGATGTGGATGGGCACCATCACCAGCGAGCTTTGCACGCTCATCATGGAGCGATAGCCGGAATCCACCCGCTCGACTTCGCGGGCAATCAGACCGCAGGCGACATCGTTCAGGCCGGCGCCGCCATACTCCTCGGGAATGGTGGGTCCGAGCAGGCCGAGCGCGCCCATCTCGCGGAAGATGGCCGGGTCGGTGGTCTCGTGGCGGAACGCGTCTTGCACCCGCGGCGCGAGCCGGCCCCGGCAGTAGGCATGGGCCGCGTCGCGCACGGCGCGCTCGTCGGCACTGAGCTGGGCGTCGAGTTGCAGCGGGTCGTCCCAGTGGAAGACGGGTTGGGAAGAAGACATGCGGGAAGCTCCGATGTTGAACTGGCTCGACCGCCATGGCCGCGTTGGCCACATTGGCCGCGATATGCGCATGGGCACTTGGTCACGGTCTTCGCTGGGTTTTGTTCCTGCCAGCAACTGGCTGGCATGGGCGGGCAACCTTACGGTGTGAGACGAGTCTACGGGATGAAGACTGGGAGAATGCCTGGCATCCACGCGCGCCAACACGGGAAAAACGGTCATGCTTGCGCAATTCCTTGCCGATCTGGTGGTTTTGGTCCACGCGCTGTTCGTGCTCTGGGTCGTGCTGGGGGGTTTGCTGGTGCTGCGCCGGCCGCGACTGGCCTGGCTGCATCTGCCGGCGCTGGCCTGGGGCGTGCTGGTGGAATGGGCCGGGCTGATGTGCCCGCTGACCGTTCTGCAGAATGCCTTGTTGCACCAGGCGCACCAGGCCGGCTACTCGGGCGGATTCATCACCCATTACCTGCTGGCCGCGCTCTATCCCGACGGGCTGACGCGCCCGATCCAGTGGGCGCTGGGGACCGGCCTGTTCGCGCTGAATGGGATCGTCTACGCCATTCTCGCGCGCCGCCTCGGGCGCCTTGCCCCGGTCGGGCCGGACCAGGACTGAGATTTGCGACAATGCGGGCTTGCGCCAAGCCGTGCGCAAGCCATTTCAACGCCTGTTCTTGAACGGATAGCCCCATGAATCTGATTTCCATCGCGCATGCCCAAAGCGCTGCGCCGCAAGCTGGTGCCGAATCCACGCTGGTGAGCCTGCTGCCCATCGTCGTGATGTTCGTCATCCTCTACTTCGTCATGATCCGCCCGCAGATGAAGCGCCAGAAAGAAACCCGGGCGATGATCAACGCGCTGACCAAGGGCGACGAAGTCGTGACCACCGGCGGCCTGGTCGGCCGCGTCACCAAGGTGGGCGACAACTACATCCAGCTCGAAGTGGCCGACAAACTTGAAGTGCAGCTGCAGCGCTCGGCCGTGAGCATGGTGCTGCCCAAGGGCACGATCAAGGCCGTCTGAAGCCACGGCCACCAGCCGCACGCATTTGCGCCGCCAGCGCCCCCCGCGCTGCAAGCCCACGCAGGGGTCGCCACGCCTGGCCTCTGCCGCCCGAGCCCATCATGAACCGTTACCCGCTGTGGAAGTACCTCATCATGGCCGCCGTGCTGGTGGTGGGGTTCGTCTATGCCCTGCCCAATTTCTACGGCGAAGCGCCGGCCGTGCAAATCACCTCGGCGCATGCCGGGCGCGACCTGCCGAACGCCGCCCTGCTGAACCAGGGCGAGCAGGCCCTGAAGGCCGCCAGCATCACGCCGCTGCGCAGCTTCATCAGCGGCTCGACGCTGAATTACAGCTTCGCCAAGACCGAGGTGCAGCTGCGGGCGCGCGACATCCTGGCGCATGCGCTCAATCCGAACCGCAACAACCCGAGCTATATCGTCGCCGTCAATCTGCTGAGCTTGTCGCCGGCCTGGCTCAGCGCCCTGCATGCCAACCCCATGTATCTGGGGTTGGACTTGCGCGGCGGCGTGCATTTCCTGCTGCAGGTGGACATGCAGGCGGCCATCCAGAAAAAGCTGGATTCCATTGCCGGCGAGCTGAAAACCGCGCTGCGCCACAAGGACGTGCGCTACAGCGAACTCAAGCGCGTGGGCGACACCGTGCAGCTCGACTTCCGCGACCCGGAGATGTTCACCGCCGCGCAGCCGGTGCTGAAAGACATCGTCGGTGACGCGCTCGTCACCAGCACCCCGGCGGCATCTGGCGGCGGCATCAGCATCAAGCTCAGTCCGCAGACCATCCGGCAGACCGAGGATTACGCGATCAAGCAGAACATCCAGACTCTGCACAACCGCATCAACGAGCTGGGCGTGGCCGAACCGGTGATTCAGCAGCAGGGCGCCGACCGCGTGGTGGTGGAGCTCCCCGGCATTCAGGACACGGCCCGCGCCAAGGACATTCTCGGCCGCACCGCCTCGCTGGAAGTGCGCATGGTGGACGACAGCCCCGTGGCGCAGGCCGCGCTGACGAGCAACGGCCCACCGCCCCCCGGCGACCAGAAGCTGTACGACCGTTCCGGCAATGCGCTGATGGTGAACAAGGACGTGCTGCTGACGGGTGAAAACCTGACCGACGCGCAGACCGGCTTCGACCCGCAGAACAACGACCCGGCGGTGTTTCTCACGCTGGACTCGCGCGGCTCGCGCATCTTCCGCGACGTCACCCGCGCCAACGTCGGCAAGCGCATCGCCATGGTGCTGATCGACCGCCACAGCGCCCAGGTCGTCACCGCCCCGGTGGTGCGCGGCGAGATTGCCGGCGGCCGGGTGCAGATCTCGGGCAACATGACCGTGCCCGAAGCCAACGACATCGCCCTGCTGCTGCGCGCAGGCGCCTTGGCGGCGCCGATGCAGATCATCGAGGAGCGCACCATCGGCCCGAGCCTCGGCCAGCAGAACATCCTGCAGGGCTTCCACTCGGTCACCTGGGGTTTCGTCGCCATCGTCGTCTTCATGTGCGTGTACTACATGCTGTTCGGCGTGATCTCGTCCATCGGTCTGGCGGTCAACCTCATGCTGCTGATCGCGCTGCTGTCCATGCTGCAGGCCACGCTCACGCTGCCAGGCATCGCCGCCATGGCCCTGGCGCTGGGCATGGCCATCGACTCCAACGTGCTGATCAACGAGCGCATTCGCGAAGAACTGCGCAATGGCGCCAGCCCCCAGGCCGCCATCGCCACCGGCTACGAGCGCGCCTGGGCGACGATTCTCGACTCCAACGTCACCACCCTGATCGCCGGCCTCGCCCTGCTCATTTTCGGCTCGGGCGCGGTGCGCGGCTTCGCCGTGGTGCACGTGCTGGGCATTCTCACCTCCATGTTCTCGGCGGTGTTCTTCTCGCGCGGCCTGGTGAACTTCTGGTACGGGCGCAAACGCCGCCTGCAGTCGCTGTCCATCGGCCAGATCTGGAAGCCGGAGGCCGCGACCACGGCCGTCGCTGCCTCCGCCCGCCCGGCCAAGCCCGCCGCCGGATCCGGCAACAAGCAGCCGGCCAAACAACCGGCCAAGCGCTGAGCGCCTGAACGCCATCCCCAATCGGAGACTCTGATGGAATTTTTCCGCATCCGGCGCGACATCCCCTTCATGCGCTATGCGCCGGTGTTCAACATCGTCTCGGCGCTGATGTTCGTCGCCGCCGTGTTCTTCCTGGTCTCGCGCGGCCTGCACCTGTCCATCGAGTTCACCGGCGGCACCGTGATGGAAGTGGGCTACCCGCAGGCGGCCAATCTCGACTCCATTCGCGGCACTGTCTCCAAGATGGGCTATGGCGACGTGCAGGTCCAGACCTTCGGCACCGCGCAGGACGTGGTCATCCGCCTGCCGCTGCGCGAGGGCGAGTCCAGCGCGCAACAAAGCGACAAGGTGCTGGCCGCGCTCAAGACCGCCGACCCGCAGGTGCAGATGCGGCGCACCGAATTCGTCGGCCCGCAGGTGGGATCCGAACTCGCCACCGACGGCTTGAAGGCGCTGGCCTTCGTCATCGTCGGCATCATGCTGTACCTGGCGTTCCGCTTCGAGTGGAAGTTCTCCATCGCCGCCATCGTCGCCAATCTGCACGACGTCATCATCGTGCTCGGCTTTTTCGCGCTGTTCCAGTGGGAGTTCTCGCTGCCGGTGCTGGCGGCGGTGCTGGCCGTGCTCGGCTATTCGGTCAACGAGTCGGTGGTGATCTTCGACCGGGTGCGCGAGAACTTCCGCAAGTACCGCAAATACACCACGGTGCAGGTGATCGACAGCGCCATCACCAACACCACCAGCCGCACCATCATCACCCACGGCTCGACCCTGGCGATGGCGTTCTCCATGTTCTTCTTCGGCGGCCCGGCGCTGCACTTCTTCGCCCTGGCGCTGATCATCGGCATTTCGATGAGCATCTACAGCTCGGTGTTCGTCGCCGCCGCCATCGCCATGTGGCTGGGGGTGAAGCGCGACGACATGCTCAAGTCCGGTCCTGGCCGTCCCAAGAACCCGAACGACCCGAATGCGGGAGCCGTGGTGTAGGCGAACAGGGTGTCATGGCCTGCATGAAAAAGCCGCCTGATGGCGGCTTTTTCATGGCTGGGAACACAATCCCGGCCTGGTTTCAGTTGAATGTGAACGTCAGCGCCGTGCCGTTGATGGCGTTGTAGGCGGTGGTGTAGTCGCTGGCAACAGGCGAAGCCGTGAGGTTCCAGGTCAGCAAATTGTTGGCATTCGGGTCGTCGGTCGAAGCCGGCGCAACCGCCAGGTATTCCTGCACGCCCTTGAGCGCCATGTCATAGGCATCACCGGATGCCGGCATGGCATTGATGTTCAGGCCACCCAGTTGAAACTCGCTGGCCACCTTGGCCGAGGCCGCAGCATAGTTGGCCATCGTCAGACCGCTGTTGGGGGTGATCATGGCCGTGGCCACGGTGGTCAGCGGTGTCACCACGGCATTCACCGTGCCGCCGCCGCCAATTTGGACCATGGCCTGGAGGCTGGCGTTGGTGCTGGCGAGATTGGCCAGGGAGGTCGCAGCTCCGTTCGCCACATTGGTGTAGCTGCCGCCTGCGACCTGGATGAGAACCGGGCCATAGTAGCTCGTCAGATTGGCCGAAAACGTGCCATTGGCAGCGATGGGGATATTGCACGTATTGAACGAGGTCAGGTTTGTTCCCAGGTTGGCTGGAGGAGAAACCGCCGTGTTGATCGGATTACCCTGGCCGTTGGTCACCGCGTATAAACACACGGTACCCGCACCATTGCTGTTGACAGGCTGCCCCGCGCCCATCAACACCGTACCGTTGAGGATGGAACCCTGGTACTGGGTACTGGCGCCGCCGCCACATGCGGCGAGCAGCAGGGTCAAGGGGAGCACGGCACCCAGGGCGGCGCGGCTGTGATTCCAGGACATGGGGGTTTCTCCAGGGGAAGGCGAGGGGTGTGTGCGTTGCCGCAGCGGCTTGCTGGCCGTTGCGGGCGAGGCTGAAGGCTTAATGCACGACCCGATCGTCGGCCTCGACGAAAAGCTCGTCGAGGATGAGGGCGTCGGGCTCTTCGTCGAGGCGCCAGAACACCATCAGGACGATGGTCTTGAGCTGCTCCAGCGGCAGTTGTTTGATGCCGGTGGCCAAAGCCCGTTCCACGACGATTTCGCGCAGATGGGCCTGCAGCGTCCCGGCGGACTCGAGGAAGTTCAGGTAGCCCACGGCGTCCACACCCAGGCAGTCGAGTTCCTGCTGGGCGTACAGCCGGATGGATCGGTCGCTGGGCGCGCCCAGGGTGCGGCTGCCGGCGACGGCCTGCTCCAGGCCACGCAGCCAGTCGAGGGCGTCACTGATTTCTTCGTTCTCGAAACCGGCGGCGCTCAGCTTGCGCGACAACTGGCCGAGCTCCGGGCAGGCCTCGGGGTGCCAGTAGGTTTCGTAGACGTACATGAGGATGTCGAACATGAACCCATTTTATGCACAAGGCCGTGACGGCCGCGGCGCAAGGCCGGGCAGGGCCAGCGCCGCTGAAAAGTCCGGCCCTGGCGCGGCGGAAGCCGTCGCGAAACCGGGCTTGTCCGGGTGATTGGGCGGTGGCCTCAGGCGCGCTCGATGCGCTGGTAGCGCGCGCCCGGCAGACGGGCGACGCGGCCTTGCAGCTCGAGTTCGATCAACTGCTCCCCCAGCCACTGGGCGCTGCGGCCAGTGCGCGCGGCGAGTTCGTCGAAACTCAGGATGGCGTAGCCGAGGGCATCGAGCAATTCACGCGCGGCGGGGGTTGCCGCGTCGAGGTCCGCTTGCATCTGCGTCGCGGCATCCGTTTCGGTCGGCGCCGGCTGGGCCTGCGGTGCGGTCCAGTGCAACTCGCTCAACACGTCGTCCACGCACTCCACCAGCTTGGCGCCGTCGCGCAGCAGGCGATGGCAGCCGCGCGACATGGGGTTGTGGATGGAGCCGGGAATGGCGAACACCTCGCGGCCCTGCTCGGCGGCCAGGCGGGCCGTGATGAGCGAGCCGGAATGCACTGCGGCTTCGGTGACGAGCACGCCACGGGACAGCCCGCTGATGATGCGGTTGCGGCGCGGGAAATTGCCGCGGGCCGGGGCGGTGCCAAGGGGGAATTCGGAGAGCAGCAGGCCATGCTCCGCGATGCGATGCGCCAGCTCGCGGTGCGCCGCGGGGTAGACGCGGTCGCAGCCGGTGCCGAGCACGGCGATGGTGGAGCCGGCGCCGTCAGCGTCGTCCTGCGCGGCCTGCAGCGCTCCCAGATGCGCCTGGCCATCGACCCCGCGCGCCATGCCGGAGACGATGGTCACGCCGGCGGCGCTGAGGGCGCGGGCGAAGTCATGCGCGTCGCGCCCGCCCTGCGCGGAAGGGTTGCGGCTGCCGACGATGGCGAGGGCATGTTGGCTGTGGAGCAGTTCCAGCCGGCCCCTGGCATAGAGCAGGGGCGGCGGGTCGGCGGTCTGCAGCAGCAACGGCGGGTAGTCGGTGTCGCCCAGGGCCAGCAGATGGTGCTGGGGCTCGCTCAGCCACTCGCGGGTGCGGGCGATGAGATCCAGCAGGGGCGCCTCGGGTGCGCCGCGCAGCGCACGGGCCACGGCTGCGGGCACCACGCGCTCGAGCGACGCCGCGCTTTGTGCGAACACCTGCTCGGGCAGGCCGAAGGCGGCCAGCAGGCGGCGCGCGGTTTCGCCCCCGACACCCGGCGTCTCCAGCAGCCGCAGCCAGGACGCGAGCTCGGCCTCGCCCATCATCGTGAGGCTGGCTGAACGCGCTTCAGGGCTGCTTGACGTGATCGGCCACCACGACCGGCTCGTCGGACTCCAGCACCAGGCCGTAGGCGACATGATGGAAGGTGCGGAACACCATCAGCAGGCCGATGCGGCGCGCCGGAATCTCGATCACCGGCTTGTCTTCCAGCGTGGTGTCGGTCACCTCGCGCGGGCCTTGCAGGATGGCGAGCACGTCGCCGCGCTCCAGACCCTCCTCGGCGCCGCGGTTGAGGGCCACCACGCTGTTCTTGCCGGCCATCCGCATATCACCGTAGATGGAGACGATTTGCCCGTCCACGGGCTTGTCTGGCGCATGCGGCGTGAAGTTGAGGAATTGGCGTGGCGGCTGGGCGATGAGCCTGTCGCCCACGCCCATTTCGCGGACGGCGGACAGCACCCTGACCGTGGCCACTTCGTCCTTGCCCTGCGGCGGACGGATCAATTCCACCGCTCCGAGATATTCGGACTCGTAGGCAATGATCTTCTTCGTCGTGGGGTCGAGCAGCGGCCGCCCCGGCCGGTAGACGTCGAAACGGGTGGTGGCCCCCAGCGGGCCGCGCACATAGGCACGGTCACCGGGCGAGAGCATCGCATGCTCGGGCGTCAGCGCAACGATGCGCGGCGACTTGGCGAGTTCATCGGGCTCGACGATGAGCGGGCGCGTGAGGAAGGGGTCGATCAGCGCCGGGTCGAGCGTGGGGATGCCGGACGGCGGCAGCGCCTCGCTGATGACATGCGGCTCCAGCGTCACGGTGGGTATGCCAGCCTCGCCTTGGACGCTCTGGCCGTTGTCCAGCGCCAGGGTTGCGCGCCCGTTGGCGATGGTCAGGACGAGCACCTGGCCGGGGAAAATCCAGTGCGGGTTGCGGATCTGCGCCAGATTCATGCCCCACAGCGTGGGCCAGTTCCAGGGTTTTTTCAGGTAGCGGCCGGAAATGCCCCAAAGCGTGTCGCCACGCTTGATGGTGTAGCGCTGCGGCGCATTGGGCGCCAGCTCCGACACGGGAATGCCTTGCTGCGCGGCAGCCTGGGCTTGCGCCAGTTGCGGCGGCGCCACGGGATAGTTGGGCAAGCTCCCAATGCCGGGGGCGGTTGCCGAGGGCGTGGTTGCCCCCGTCTGGGCGAGCGCCGCGGCGGACCACAGCAAGAGCCCTGCTACGGCAACGTGGTTGATGAGCTTGCATTGCATGAATCCGCCCCCAGGAAGAAAATATCGGTATCCGCAACAGCGGCCAGCAAAACGACGTGCAGTCCAAACCATTGCGCCGAACTGCCACCAGCAGTTTCGCAGCTCGCGGGCCGAAGCGGAATCGGCTGGAACTGCACTGTCTCGGCGCGGCGCAAAACCTCAAAGACTTGTTACATTGTCTCCACAAGGCCCTGTCGCTGCAATGAAAAGTGCAGTTTGCGGCTCGATGCAGTTGCATGAATGCCGCGCCAGGTGTTTTCTTGACCCGTACCGGGGCCGCCTTCGGCCCGGAGTTCACCATGACCCAACTCTCCATTCTTCAGTATCCCGACCCCCGCCTGTACAAGGTGGCCAAGCCCGTTGCCGTGGTGGACGACCGCGTGCGCGCGCTGCTGGCCGACCTGTTCGAAACCATGTACGCGGCCAAGGGCGTGGGGCTGGCGGCGACGCAGGCCGACATCCACGAACGCATCATTGTTTCCGACACCTCCGAGGAACGCGACCAGCCGCTGGTGCTGATCAACCCGGAAATCGTCGCGCGCAGCGCCGACCTGAAGGAGTGGGAAGAGGGCTGCCTGTCGGTGCCGGGCATTTACGACAAGGTGACCCGCCCCGACCGCATTCGCGTGCGCGCGCTCAATGCCCAGGGCGGGAGCTTCGAGCTGGAGGCCGATGGCCTGCTGTCGGTCTGCATCCAGCACGAGATGGATCACCTCGAAGGCAAGGTGTTCGTCGACTACCTCTCACCGCTCAAGCGCAACCGCATCAAATCGCGCATGCTCAAGCGCCAGCGCGAAGCGGCTTGAGTTCCGCGCCCACCGCATCGGGGCTCGACGCGAACACTGCCCTCGCCTCCACCCCCAAGCTGCGCGTGGCCTTTGCCGGCACGCCGGAATTCGCCGCGGTCGCGCTGCGCGACCTGCTTGCGGCAGGCTTCGAGCTGCCGCTGGTGCTGACCCAGCCCGATCGCCCCGCCGGACGCGGCCTGCAACTGCAACCCAGCGCCGTCAAGCAAGTGGCCGTGGCGCATGGCTTGCCGCTGCTGCAACCGCGCGGCCTGCGGCTGGACGGCCGCTGGCATGAAGATGCCGCAGCGGCACGCGAGGCGCTGCGGCAAGCTGCGCCGGACGTGCTGGTGGTTGCCGCCTATGGGCTGATCCTGCCGCAATGGGTGCTTGACCTGCCGCCGCTGGGCTGCGTCAACATCCACGCCTCGCTGCTGCCGCGCTGGCGGGGGGCGGCGCCCATCCACCGCGCCATCGAAGCCGGCGACGTTGAGACCGGCATCAGCATCATGCGCATGGACGCTGGGCTGGATACCGGCCCGGTCTATCGCATGCAGGAAATGCCCATCGCCCCCGACGACACCGCCGCCAGCCTGCACGACAAGCTGGCGGCATTGGGCGGGCGCCTGCTGCTGCAAACCCTGGCGGATCTGCGCGCCGGGGTGGCCGATCCCACGGCCCAGCCCGCCGAGGACGCCACCTACGCAGCGAAAATCGACAAGCGTGAAGCGTGGCTGGACTGGTCGCTGCCGGCCGACGTCCTGGAGCGGCGCATCCGCGCCTTCCAGCCGGCACCGGGAACACAAACGCGTTGGGACGATATGCCGCTGAAAGTCCACGCCGCCACAGTGGTGCCTGCGGCCTCGGCCGGGCATCGGCCCGGCACCGTGCTCGCTGTGCAGCCACAGGGCATCGACGTGGCTTGCGGCGCCGGTTGCCTGCGCCTCACAAGGCTGCAGAAACCCGGCGGCAAGCCGCGGGATGCGAGCATCGTCCTGCAGAGCGTCATGGTGCAAGCCGGCCAGGTCTTCGCATCCGGCCCACCGCCGGATGCCGGCGCGCCGTAGGCCGCCCCAGCCTGACGAGCCCTTGAGCCTGAACCCCGGCGGACTTGAACTTTCCGCCTGCGGCACAATCTACGTTTATGTTTCCAAACGTAAACGAGGTGAATGCCATGTTCAATCTGCTCAAGACCGCCATGCTGATGGCCGCCATCACGGCGCTGTTCATGGTGATCGGCTCCTTCATCGGCGGCAAACAAGGCATGATGCTGGCCCTGCTGTTCGCGCTGGGCATGAACTTTTTCAGCTACTGGTTTTCCGACAAGATAGTGCTGCGCATGTACAACGCGCAGGAAGTCGACGAGCACAGCGCGCCGCAGTTCTACCGCATGGTGCAGGATCTGGCGCAGCGGGCGCAACTGCCCATGCCGCGCGTCTACGTCATCAACGAAGACGCGCCCAACGCCTTCGCCACCGGGCGCAACCCGGAGCACGCCGCGGTGGCCGCCACCACCGGCATCATGCGCGTGCTCACCGAGCGCGAACTGCGCGGCGTGATGGCGCACGAGCTGACGCATGTGAAGCACCGCGACATTCTCATCTCCACCATCAGCGCGACCATGGCCGGCGCCATCTCCGCGCTCGCCAATTTCGCCCTGTTCTTCGGCGGGCGTGATGAAAACGGCCGCCCGGTGAACCCGATCGCGGGCATCGCCCTGGCGATCCTGGCGCCGCTGGCGGCCGGCTTGATCCAGATGGCCATCTCGCGTGCCCGCGAGTTCGAGGCCGACCGTGGCGGCGCCGAAATCTCGGGCGATGCCGAAGCGCTGGCCACGGCGCTGCAAAAAATCGAGGCCGTGGCGCGTGGCGTGCCGTTCCAGGCCGCCGAGTCGCATCCGGCAACCGCGCAGATGATGATTTTGAACCCGCTGCATGCTGGCGGCATCGGCAAGCTGTTCTCCACCCACCCGCCGACCGAGGAGCGTGTTGCAGCGCTGTTGCACATCGCGCAATCCATGCGCACCGGGCAATACCAGAGCCGCAGCGTCTGACCCGGCCCCGCCCAACGAAAAGCGACCCCGCCGGGGTCGCTTTTCGTTGGGTCGCAAGCCCTGCGCGCCTCAGCGCTTGGCCACGAACAGGCCTTCCAGCGCGCTGTCGATGATGAGCCCGGCGGCGCTGTACAGCAGCGAGCCAATGATGGCGGCGCCGAAGCTGCGCACGACGAAACCATCGATCAGCCCGGATGCGGCGTAAAACATCAGCGCATTGATGACGAAGAAAAACAGCCCGAGTGTAAGCACCGTGATGGGCAAGGTCAGGATGAGCAGCACCGGTCGCACCAGGGTGTTGAGCAAGCCGATGATGAGCGCCGCCCACATGGCCGCGGCGAAGCCCGAGACCTGCACGCCGCTGTACAAATAAGCGACAGCCAGCAGGGCCGTGGCCGAGAGCAGCCACTTGACGATGAGCTTGAGCATGGGAATGGTCCTGGCGTGGGCGAAGTGTCGTGGACGCTTGGCGGTGGGAAAGGGCTCGGAGGCAACTCGGCTTGGGTGCGACTGGCTTGGGGACGACTCAGCTGCGCTGCGGCGACCCAAGCCTAGCTGGCGCTGCCCATGCGCCGCGCCAGTTCCGCCGCCTTGCCGGTGTAGCTGGCCGGTGTGAGGGCAAGCAGGCGCGCCTTGTCGGCCTCCGGCAAGGGCAGGGTGGCGATGAACTCGCGCAGCAGCTCGCGCGTGATGGCCTTGCCGCGCGTCAACTCCTTGAGCTGCTCGTAGGGGTTGGGCAGGCCGTGGCGACGCATCACGGTTTGCACCGGCTCGGCCAGCACTTCCCAGGCGGCGTCCAGGTCCGCGGACAATTGCTGCGGATTGGGCTCGAGCTTGTCCAGCCCGCGCTGCAGGCTGTCATAAGCCAGCAGGCCGTAGCCCAGCGCCACGCCCATATTGCGCAGCACGGTGGAGTCGGTCAGGTCGCGCTGGAAGCGCGACACCGGCAGCTTGTCGCTCAGGTGGCGCAGCAGGGCGTTGGCCAGGCCCAGATTGCCTTCGGAGTTTTCGAAGTCGATGGGGTTGACCTTGTGCGGCATGGTGGACGAGCCAATCTCGCCCGCCTTCGTGCGCTGCTTGAAATAGCCCCAGGAGATATAGCCCCAGAGATCGCGGTTCAGGTCCAGCAGCACGGTGTTCAGGCGCGCCACGGCGTCGAACAGCTCAGCCATGGCGTCGTGCGGCTCGATCTGGATGGTGTAGGGGTTGAAGCGCAGATGAAGCTGCTGCTCCACCACCTGCCGCGCCAAGGCCTCCCAGTCCACGTCCGGATAGGCGGCCAGGTGGGCGTTGTAGTTGCCCACGGCCCCGTTCATCTTCGCCGTGAGTTCCACCGCCGCCACCTGGACGATGGCGCGCTCGAGCCTTGCCGCGACGTTGGCCATCTCCTTGCCCAGCGTGGTGGGGCTGGCGGTTTGGCCGTGGGTGCGCGACAGCATGGACGCGTCGGCCAGGCCATGCGCCAGGCGCTTGAGGCGCACGAGCACCGCACGCACCGCCGGCAGCAGCACCTGTTCGCGCGCGCCGCTGAGCATGAGGCCATGCGCGGTGTTGTTGATGTCTTCGGAGGTGCAGGCGAAGTGCACGAACTCGCTGGACCTTGCCAACTCGGGCCAGGCGCTCAGCCGCTCCTTGATCCAGTATTCAACCGCCTTGACGTCGTGGTTGGTGACGCGCTCGATCGCCTTGATCGCCAGGGCGTCGGCTTCCGTGAAATCGACCGCGAGCCGACGCAAGGCGGCCCGGGTGCCCGCAGCAATGACGGGCAATTCCGGCAGGCCGGCCTGCGACAGCGCAATCAACCATTCGATCTCAACCTGCACGCGACAGCGCATCAGCGCGCACTCGGACAGGTGCTGGCGCAAGGCGTCGACCTTGTTGGCGTAACGCCCGTCGAGCGGCGACAGGGCCATGAGCGGGCTCGGGCCCGCGGGGGAGTTGGAGGGTTTGGCGGTGTTCATCCGGGCATTGTAGAAAGCCCGGCTCCCGCAGTTCGAGCCACAGGCCACGGACGCCCAGCCGGATTCCAGGCCGCTGCTGCGAGGGGTGGCAACTTATACTGCGGCCTTAAATTCAAGTTCACCATGGTCATGAAACTCATCGGCTCGCGTACCAGCCCTTATGTGCGCAAAGTCCGCATCGTTCTCGCGGAAAAAAAGCTCGAATACAAGTTCGTCGAGGAAAACGTCTGGGATGCCGCCACGCGCATCCAGGACAGCAACCCGCTGGGTAAAGTGCCCTGCCTGGTGCTGGAAGACGGCAGCAGCATCTATGACTCGCGCGTCATCGTCGAGTACCTCGACACCCTGTCGCCCGTGGGCAAACTCATTCCCGGCACCGGGCGCGAGCGCGCCGAGGTTCGCACCTGGGAAGCCCTGGCCGACGGCGTGATGGATGCAGCCTCCGCCGCCCGTCTGGAGCAGACCTGGCCCGGCCGCACCGATGCCCAGCGCAGCCAGGCGTGGATCGACCGCCAGCTCGGCAAGGTGCGCGCCGCCATCAAGGCCATGTCCGCCGGCCTGGGCGACTCGCCCTGGATGTGCGGCAACCACCTGACCCTGGCCGACATTGCCATCGGCACCGCCCTGGCTTATGTCGATTTCCGCTGCCCCGACGTCAGCTGGAAACACGACGAGCCCAAACTGGCCAAGCTGTTCGACAAACTCGCCCAGCGCGCCTCGTTTCAGGACACCGCGCCACCGCCGGCGTGAACGCAGCGCTTGCGTGATGGGCATGGGGCGCGCATGGCGCTCCACGTGCCCAGATCGAGGCGATTGCCTATGCCTTCTTTTGGAGAATGCCATCGCCGGCTTGGCGGCGGGTGTCTGACCGGGCCGAGGCGCAAGACGAGCGTTCGCCGCTGGACCCTGACCGCTAGGGCTCAGCGTTCATGCACGGCTGCGCTGGACAGGCTTGAGCGCCATGGCGCCGTCGCCCAGCAGGAACAGGGCGATCAGGCCCACCGTCCAGAATGCGGGATATTCCCAGCCCCCACCCTTGTTGGTGAACAGCCAGCCGTTGGCGCCATGCACGAGAACAATCGTGCCGAGCATCTCCAGCGCCAGGGGGATTGCGACCAGAGGTGCGTAGATGCCCAGGATGAGGGCAATGCCACCGAGCAATTCCAGCGCGATGACGGCATAAGCCAGAATCGCGGGCAGTCCGAGCGAAGCAAAATACCCCACGAAACCGGGGACTGTGAAGACGAAGATCTTGAGGCCCACGTGGGCCAGGAACATGATCCCCAGGCTCACACGCAGGATCAGAGCGGCATAGGGGGCGGTTGATTGTTTGATCATGATGAACTCCGATGGACGGGGGGTTGGACACTCGCGCGAGCACGAGTTGGGGGCTAGGGTCCTGAATCGTCAGGACCCTGCAAAACGGTTCGATCCTGGCTGTTCTTGCGTCCAGGGTCTGCGGCAAGCGCGGCCCGCCACAGGCTGCGCGGCACATAGCCTTTGAGGCGTTCGATCAGCAGCGCGACAAGCTCCGCGTTGATGCCATGGCCGAGGAACGGCAGCACATCCGCCGTCACGTCCCCGCCCAGGGCGACCAGGTGTTCGGCGGCTGCCACCGTGAGGCCGTAGGGCATCACCGGGTCGCTCTTGCCATGCAGGAAATGCAGTGTCGTGGCCGAGGCCGGTTCGCGCGGCAACTGGGCAAAGCGCCCGGCGATGGACACCACGCGCCCCGCGATGGGGGTTCGATCGCGAGTCGACTCCAGGGCCATGATGGCGCCCTGCGAGAACCCGATGAGAGCTGTCTGCCCGACGCCGACATGCGCGAGGCCCTGCCAGTGCCGCACCACCTCCAGGAATGCGGGCAAGGCCTGCGCGACGCGCTCGGCGCGGTTGGCTTCGGTCACGCCATTCACGGAAAACCATTGGTAGCCATGGCCGAAGTCGGAGCGTTCGGGCGCCTGCACGCTGACGATCCATGCCCTGGGAAACGCCGCAGCCAACTGCTGGCCGAGCGGCGCCAGATCCTGGGCGTCGGAGCCCACGCCGTGGAACAGCAGCATGAGCTGTTCGGCATGGCCTCCGGGCTGGGCAGCGATGATGGATGCAGACATGGTTCGGTTCTCGTCGAGGCATCAGGAGGTGGCCGCGCGGCGGCCTTCAGGCCAACACCCACGCATCCATGCTCAGCATGCCGTAGTGCACCCCGCCGGTCTTGTGCTGTGGCTTGGCATGGTTGCCGGCCGTACCCAGTGCCCAGAACAGCGGCAGCAGATGTTCGTCGCTCGGATGAGCGCGGGCGGCATGCGGAGCTTGGCGGCGGTAGTCGAGCATGGAGGCGGTCGCGCCACGGTCGATGGCTTCGCGCATCCAGCCGACGAATTCCTGGACATAGGGCTCTGGCGGTTCGTCGGTCGCCGCCCCGGGACGAAATTCGTGCAGGTTGTGGGTCAGACTGCCGGTGCCGAACAGCAGCACGCCTTCGTCGGCCAGGGGAGCCAGGGCCTGGCCAAGCTTGTAGGCGCCCGCGGCGTCCAGAGGCCATGGCATGGCCAGCGGAACCACCGGAATATCCGCTTGCGGGAACATGAAGCGCAGCGGCACCCACACGCCATGATCCAGGCCCCGACCCGGGTCCAAGGCGGCGGGCCAGCCGGCAGCTTGCAGCAAGCTGGCCGCACGCTGGGCGAGTTCGGGGTTTCCGGCTGCCGGATAGCGCAGTTCGCGCAAGGCCGGATCGAAGCCGCCGAAATCGTGGATGGTCGCGGGTCGCGGGCTCGAACCCACGGCGGGAACGCGCGCCATCCAGTGCGGCGAGAAGGCGAGGATGGCCGCCGGCTGCGGCAGCTCGTGGCCCAGGGCCTTCAGCATGGGGCCGGCGGTGCCGGGCTCCAGCGGCAGCATGGGC
The DNA here is from genome assembly GCF_054608695.1 of Thiomonas sp. NCBI lineage: Bacteria > Pseudomonadati > Pseudomonadota > Betaproteobacteria > Burkholderiales > Thiomonas > Thiomonas sp. The sequence continues at coordinate 3,722 of NZ_JBTRXV010000041.1, read as the reverse complement.
GAGCCGTGGGAGACGAACAGGGAAGACAGGTGAGTCATCGTGATGTCCTCATGTTTTCGCCCCATGCCCGGCGGAACGGCCGGTGCTGTGCAGCACCCATCCCAGACTTTGCGCAGCGACGGCCGAATAGCGCTCGTGCGTCTGAGGGCGGCGCATCGACTTGCGCAGCAGCGGCATGAAACGTGGATGGGTGGTCACGGGCTGGTTGAGGCTTGCTGGAGCGAAGAGCTGCGATATTAGTTCGTGTTAGAACTACTATGCGGAGAAGGGTCACTTCAACCGACTCACCCTGCTTTCCACCACTGTTCACCAATCCAGCGCGCGCGGATCGAGCTGCCGACGGGCCGACGGCTCATGGCAACCGCGCCTGATTGGTTACTTGCGAACGTGACGGTAAAGCGTGCTGCGATGAACCCCTAGCAGCCGTGCAGCGCGGCTGACGTTGCCGCTGCAAGACGCGATGGCCGCATGAATGGCCGATTCGGTCATGGCACGCAGCGGCACAGGGGATGTGGCGGCGCCGTCCCTTTCAGGGCCTGAGCGCGCCGGCGAGGCCGAAGTCGTGGGTGGCTGTTGCTGATGCGTTCGCCAATCGCGCCGAAGGTCATCGGGGAGGTCGGCGAGCTCGATGCAACTCCCCGGCTCGGCCAGCGCCAGAAGCGTCTGCGCGACGGCGACGAGTTGCCGCCAGTTGCCGGGCCATGTGTAGGCCAAGAGGGCTTCGCGGGCCTGCGGGCTGAGCCGGAGCTTGCGGGACGGCAACATGGCTTGCAGGAGTTCATCGATATGCGCCTTGGCCTCGGCATGTTCACGCAGGGCGGGCAGGACGGCCACGAAATGCTGCAAGCGGTAGTACAGATCGGTTCGGAAGCTTCCCTCGGCGGCCATCGCCTTGAGGTCGCGATGGGTGGCACACACCAACGCAAAATCCACCGACTGCCGGCGCCCGCCGCCAAGCGCCTTGACTTCATGATCCTGCAAGACCCGCAGGAGCCGGGCCTGCATCGACAACGGCATGTCCCCGATTTCATCCAGAAACAAGACGCCGCCATGAGCCTCCCGAATCTGTCCCGGTTGACCCTTGCGCCGGGCGCCTGTGAACGCTCCCTCCTCGTAGCCGAAGAGCTCGGCCTCGATCAGGCCTTCCGGGACCGCCGCGCAATTGACGGCGACAAAGGGCCCCCGGCAGCGCTGGCTGGCCTGGTGAACCTGCCGGGCAAAAACCTCCTTGCCGACGCCGGATTCCCCCAGGATCAAGACCGGAATGCCGCAGTCCAGGACACGCACCGCGCGGTCCAGTTGCGCCTCGCGCTGCGGGTCGGCGATGATGGGCGGCCTCAAGGCTGCGACTTGACTGATCTGCGGCGTGCGCTCCGGCGCCGTGATCGAGGCTAGGTGATTCGAGGCACTCTTGCGTCCGACCCAGCCCGAAGCCCACGATGCCGATCGCCCAGGCCGCGCCAGCCAGGGGTGAAGGCACAACTCGAACGGGTCCCGCTCGGCCGTGGGCAAGGAGCTGAACAGATCGTCGACGAAGCGGCCGCGCAGCTGGTCGAACGTCATCCCTAAAACGCGCATGGCTGCGCGATTGGCGCCCACGATCGTTTCATTGCGAATCCACAGCAAAGCTTCGCGGTGCGAGCCAATCAAGGCCGGATCGTGGGCAAAGCGCAGGATTTCGGTCTGCGCGGGCAGGTTGTCCAGAGCCATGCGGTATTCGATCATCTGCGCCGCCATGCGCACCAGACCCACGGTCTGGGCTTGAATGCAGCGAGCATCGCCCGAGACATCCAGCACGCCCAGGACCTGTCCTTCCGAGTCCAGCAGAGGTGCGGCCGTGCACCCCAAGGCGCCGTTTTGCTCGAGGTAATGTTGGTGCCCGAGGACCGTGATCGGCGAGAGCTCCGTCAGCGCCGTGCCAATCGCATTGGTCCCACGCTGGACTTCGGACCATTCGACGCCGGGCATCAACGCCACGCGCTGGGCCTTGTTCATGAACACATCTGAGCCCGCCGCGTCGAGAATCATGCCCTGCGGGTCGGCCAGCAAGACGACCACGCGTGAGGGCGACAGCGCCTCGGCCAGAGCCTCCAGCTCGGGCAGCGCGTGCCGCCGCAGTCGCCCCTGCGCGTCGCGCCGGGCAAACAGCGCCTCATGCGCCAGGGGCTCGGGAGTCTCACTGAGGGTGGCGGGAAGGGCCAAACACCGCCGCCACGACCTCGCGATCAGCTCCGGCACCGCGCCTTGCGGATCACTCCCGTCTTCGAAAAAACGCTGTCGCGCCAACTGCAACGTGGTCGACAGCGTGGCAATTCCCGCGCTGTCCGGCGGCCTGGTCTGGGGCATTTCCGTCTCCTGGGTTGGCGTGCCATCGAGGCCATGGCAGCCAATCTTCTGCTGGCGAAGTGTCGCACTCAAGGGGCGCCATGTCACCTGTCGCAAGATGCGACGCTTCAGTGATGCAAATCGAGAAGAAAGACCGGGGAGCGTACTCCGGGTCATACCGGATGCATTCGCCTAAGTGCTTGTCAATGAACGAAGATATTTCGTCCTGGCGCAAGCGTTGGGTCTGGCACGAATCCTGATAGTGATGAGAGCACTGCATCTGCAGTTCAACTCCCTATCCAACAATCTCAGGAGACGTTCATGGACATGCTTGAACCCGGCAAGTTTGGCACTGCCGTTGCCTTCAAAAAGCGTTATGGCAACTACATCGGCGGCGAATGGGTTGCGCCTGCCGGCGGCCAATACTTCGAGAACATTTCGCCCGTCACTGGCAAGCCCTTTTGCGACATTCCGCGCTCGACGGTGGCCGACATCGAGCGCGCGCTCGATGCCGCGCACAAGGCCAAGGGCGCCTGGGGCCGCACATCGCCCACGGATCGGGCGAACATCCTGAACAAGATCGCCGACCGCATGGAAGCCAACCTGCCCATGCTCGCAGCCGCCGAGACCTGGGACAACGGCAAGCCCATCCGCGAAACGACGCTGGCGGACCTGCCGCTTGCGGTCGACCATTTCCGCTATTTCGCCTCGTGCGTGCGCGCCCAGGAAGGCGGCATCAGCGAGATCGACCATGAAACCTATGCCTACCACTACCACGAGCCGATCGGCGTCGTCGGGCAGATCATTCCCTGGAATTTTCCGATTCTGATGGCCGTCTGGAAGCTGGCGCCGGCGCTGGCTGCAGGCAACTGCGTCGTGCTCAAGCCCGCCGAGCAAACACCGGTTTCCATCCTGGTGCTGATGGAGTTGGTTGGCGACTTGCTGCCTCCGGGCGTTCTGAACGTGGTCAATGGCTTCGGTCTGGAAGCGGGCAAGCCACTGGCGTCGAGCAGCCGCATCGGCAAGATCGCCTTCACGGGCGAGACGACCACGGGGCGGCTGATCTCGCAGTATGCGAGCCAGAACCTGATTCCCGTCACCCTGGAACTGGGTGGCAAGTCACCGAACATCTTCTTTGCCGACGTGATGGACAAGGACGACGGCTACTTTGACAAGGCGCTTGAAGGCTTTGCGATGTTCGCGCTCAACCAGGGCGAGGTCTGCACCTGCCCATCCCGCGCGCTGGTCCAGGAGTCGATCTACGAGCGCTTCATCGAGCGCGCGATCAAGCGCGTGGCGGCGATCAAGCAAGGCAGCCCGCTGGAGATGGGAACCATGATCGGCGCGCAGGCGTCGAGCGAGCAATTGGAGAAAATCCTCTCCTACCTCGACATCGG